>NZ_DHXG01000072.1:16515-17100 GCF_002413585.1 Paracoccus sp. UBA5162 | reverse complement strand
ACGGCCATCTGGTCGCCGTCGAAATCGGCGTTGAAGGCGGAACAGACCAGCGGGTGAAGCTGGATCGCCTTGCCTTCGATCAGGATCGGCTCGAAGGCCTGAATACCCAGACGGTGCAGCGTCGGCGCACGGTTCAACAGAACCGGATGTTCGCGGATCACCTCGTCCAGGATGTCCCAGACCTCGGGGCGTTCCTTTTCGACCAGCTTCTTGGCCTGCTTGACGGTGCTGGACAGGCCCTTGGCCTCCAGCCGCGAATAGATGAACGGCTTGAACAGCTCCAGCGCCATCTTCTTGGGCAACCCGCACTGGTGCAGCTTCAGTTCCGGGCCGGTGACGATGACCGAACGGCCCGAGAAGTCGACCCGCTTGCCCAGCAGGTTCTGGCGGAAGCGGCCCTGCTTGCCCTTCAGCATGTCCGACAGCGATTTCAGCGGACGGCGGTTGTTGCCGGTGATGACGCGGCCGCGGCGGCCGTTGTCGAACAGCGCATCGACCGATTCCTGCAGCATCCGCTTTTCGTTGCGGACGATGATGTCCGGCGCGCGCAGTTCGATCAGCCGCTTCAGGCGGTTGTTGCGGTTG
>NZ_DHXG01000072.1:12721-16199 GCF_002413585.1 Paracoccus sp. UBA5162 | reverse complement strand
CGGTTGATCACGCGGCGATACAGGTCGTTCAGGTCCGACGTCGCGAAGCGGCCGCCATCCAGGGGCACCAGCGGACGCAGTTCGGGCGGGATGACCGGGATCACGGTCAGCACCATCCATTCGGGACGGTTGCCCGATTCCAGGAAGGATTCGACGATCTTCAACCGCTTGATGATCTTCTTCGGCTTCAATTCGCCCGTGGCCTCTTTCAGATCCTCGCGCAATTGTTCGGCCGTCGCCGCCAGATCGATATTGGCCAGCATCGCGCGGATCGCCTCTGCGCCGATATCGGCGGTGAAGGCATCGGCGCCATAGCTGTCCTGGGCGTCGAGGAATTCCTCTTCGCTCAGCAACTGGCCATAGGTCAGGTCGGTCAGACCCGGTTCGATCACGACGTAGTTTTCGAAATACAGGATCCGTTCCAGATCGCGCAGCGTCATGTCCAGCATCAGGCCGATGCGCGACGGCAGCGATTTCAGGAACCAGATATGGGCGACCGGCGCGGCCAGTTCGATATGGCCCATCCGTTCGCGCCGGACCTTCTGCAAGGTCACCTCGACACCGCACTTCTCGCAGACCAGGCCGCGATATTTCATGCGCTTGTATTTGCCGCACAGGCATTCGTAATCCTTGATGGGACCGAAGATGCGCGCGCAAAACAGGCCGTCACGCTCGGGCTTGAACGTGCGGTAGTTGATGGTTTCGGGCTTCTTCACCTCGCCGAAGGACCAGGCCAGAATTTCTTCGGGCGAGGCCAGCGAGATCTTGATTTCGTCGAACTGCCGAGGCGGAGCCAGCGGGTTCAGCGGATTGGTGGCGAGTTCCTGGTTCATCTTAAAATCCTAATGATCGGCGCGGGGTGAAAGGGAGGTGGGGCAAGACCCCACCCCGCCGGGTTCGCATGGGTGGGATTTCGCCCCACCGGGCCCTCCGGCTATTCCTCTTCCTCCGCATCCAGGAGTTCCATGTTGAGGCCCAGACCCCGGACCTCCTTGACCAGCACGTTGAACGATTCCGGCACGCCTGCTTCGAAATTGTCCTCGCCCTTGACGATGGATTCGTAGACCTTGGTGCGCCCGGCAACGTCGTCCGACTTGACCGTCAGCATCTCTTGCAGGGTATAGGCGGCGCCATAGGCTTCCAGAGCCCAGACCTCCATCTCGCCCAGCCGCTGACCGCCGAACTGCGCCTTGCCGCCCAGCGGCTGCTGGGTCACGAGGCTGTAGGGACCGGTCGAACGGGCATGCATCTTGTCATCGACGAGATGGTGCAGCTTCAGGATATACTTCATCCCGACAGTGACCTTGCGGGCGAATTGCTCGCCCGTGCGGCCATCGAAGACCACCGACTGACCCGACGTGTCGAAGCCCGCCCGCGCCAGCGCGTCGTTGACGTCGGCCTCCTTGGCGCCGTCGAAGACGGGCGTGGCGATCGGCACCCCGGTGCGCACGGTATTGGCGTGCTCGACCAGTTGCGCGTCGGCCATTCCCTCGAAGGTATCGGCATAGAGATCGTCGCCATAGCCGATCTTCATCGCCTCGCGGACCGGCGTCATGTCGCCGTTGCGGCGATATTCTTCCAGCGCCTCGTCGATCCGGATGCCAAGGCCGCGCGATGCCCAACCCATATGGGTTTCGAGGATCTGGCCCACATTCATCCGCGAGGGCACGCCCAGCGGATTCAGCACCAGATCGACCGGCGTGCCGTCCGCCAGGAACGGCATGTCCTCCATCGGCACGACCTTGGAGACGACGCCCTTGTTGCCGTGACGGCCGGCCATCTTGTCGCCCGCCTGCAGCTTGCGCTTCACGGCGACAAAGACCTTGACCATCTTCATCACACCCGGCGGCAGGTCGTCGCCCTGACGGACCTTCTCGACCTTGTCCTCGAAGCGGGCTTCCAGGGCCTTCTTCTGGGCATCATACTGATGGTTCAGCGCCTCGACTTCCTTGGCGATGTCCTCTTCTCCGACGGCAAGCTGCCACCACTGGCCGCGGCTCAGCGTGCCCAGCAGATCCTCGGTGATCTCGCTGTTCGGCTTGACACCTTTCGGTCCCTTGACGGCGGTCTTGCCCAGGATCAGCGATTTCAGGCGCGCATAGATGTTGCGGTCCAGAATCGCCTGTTCGTCGTCCCTGTCGCGCGCCAGACGCTCGACCTCCTCGCGCTCGATCTGAAGCGCGCGTTCGTCCTTGTCCACGCCGTGGCGGTTGAAGACGCGGACCTCGACGACGGTGCCGTAGGCGCCCGGCGGCAGACGCAGCGAGGTGTCGCGCACGTCGCTGGCCTTTTCGCCGAAGATGGCGCGCAGCAGCTTTTCCTCGGGCGTCATCGGGCTTTCGCCCTTGGGCGTGATCTTGCCGACCAGGATGTCGCCCGGACCCGCTTCGGCCCCGATATAGACGATGCCGGCCTCATCGAGATTGCGCAGCGCTTCCTCGCCCACGTTGGGGATGTCGCGGGTGATTTCCTCGGGCCCAAGCTTGGTGTCGCGGGCCGCGACCTCGTATTCGTCGATATGGATCGAGGTGAACACGTCGTCGCGGTGAATCCGCTCGGAAATCAGGATCGAGTCCTCGTAGTTGTAGCCGTTCCACGGCATGAACGCGACGACCACGTTGCGGCCGATGGCCAGTTCACCCTGATCGGTCGAGGGACCGTCGGCGATGACCTGACCGCCTTCGACCTTTTCGCCCACCTTGACCAGCGGTCGCTGGTTGATGGTCGAGGACTGGTTGGACCGCTTGAACTTGCGCAGACGATAGATGTCCACGCCCGCGTCGCCGGCTTCCAGGTTCTCGGTGGCGCGCACGACGATCCGCTGGGCATCGACCTGGTCGATCACCCCACCCCGGCGCGCGGTGATCGCGGCACCGGAATCGCGGGCCACGACGGCCTCCATGCCGGTGCCGACGAAAGGCGCCTCGGCCCGCAGCAGCGGCACGGCCTGACGCTGCATGTTCGAACCCATCAGGGCGCGGTTGGCGTCGTCGTTTTCCAGGAACGGAATCAGCGCCGCGGCGACCGAGACCAGCTGCTTGGGCGACACGTCGATCAGATCGACGGCATCGACCGGGTTCAGCATGAAATCGCCCGACTGGCGGGTGCTGATCAGTTCATCGACGAAATTGCCATCAGCATCCAGCGTCGCATTGGCCTGGGCCACGGTATGACGCATTTCCTCGGTCGCGGACATGTAGACCACGTCATCGGTAACGCGGCCGTTCTCGACCTTGCGATAGGGCGTTTCGATGAAGCCGTACTTGTTCACCCGCGCGAAAGTCGCGAGGCTGTTGATCAGGCCGATATTCTGGCCTTCCGGCGTCTCGATCGGGCACATCCGGCCGTAATGCGTCGGGTGCACGTCGCGCACCTCGAAGCCGGCGCGTTCGCGCGTCAGACCGCCCGGCCCAAGCGCCGACAGACGGCGCTTGTGCGTCACCTCGGACAGCGGGTTGGTCTGGTCCATGAACTGCGA
>NZ_DHXG01000072.1:0-12429 GCF_002413585.1 Paracoccus sp. UBA5162 | reverse complement strand
AGCGGGTTGGTCTGGTCCATGAACTGCGAGAGCTGCGAGGAACCGAAGAATTCGCGCACCGCCGCCGCGGCGGGCTTGGCGTTGATCAGATCCTGCGGCATCACGGTGTCGATCTCGACGCCCGACATGCGTTCGCGGATCGCGCGTTCCATCCGCAGCAGACCGACGCGATACTGGTTTTCCATCAGTTCGCCGACCGAACGCACCCGGCGATTGCCCAGGTGGTCGATATCGTCGATCTCGCCCTTGCCGTCGCGAAGCTCCACCAGCCCGCGCACGCAGGCCACGATATCTTCGGGGCGCAACGTCCGCTGGGTGTCCGGCGCATCGAGATTCAGACGCATGTTCATCTTCACGCGGCCGACCGCCGACAGGTCATAGCGTTCACTGTCGAAGAACAGGCTGTTGAACAGCGTCGAGGCAGCCTCGACGGTGGGCGGCTCGCCCGGGCGCATGACGCGATAGATATCCATCAGCGCCTGTTCGCGGTTCATGTTCTTGTCCGCAGCCATCGTGTTGCGGATATAGGGTCCGACATTGACATGATCGATGTCCAGAACCGGCACGTCGGTGACGTCATTGTCCAGCAGCACCTTGAGCAGGCCACCGTTCAACTCGCCTTCCTTGTCGTATTCGGCGGTGATTTCATCACCGGCCTCGGCATAGATCAGGCCGGTCTTCTCGTTGATGATATCCTTGGCGACAAAGCGTCCGATGATCCGCTCGAACGGAACAAGCAGCTTGACCTGATCGCCCGAATCCACAAGCTGCTTGACCAGACGCGGCGTCACCTTTTCGCCCGCCTTGGTGATGACCTCGCCCGTATCGGCATTGATCAGGTCATAGGCCGGACGGGTGCCGCGCACGCGCTCGGGGAAGAAGCGCGTGATCCATCCCCGCTCGCGACCCTTCTTCTTCAGCTTGTAATCGACCGTCTCGTAGAAGGCGTCCATGATGCCTTCCTGGTCCATGCCCAGCGAATACAGCAGCGTCGTCACCGGCAGCTTGCGGCGGCGGTCGATGCGCGCGAAGACCAGATCCTTGGCATCGAATTCGAAATCCAGCCACGAGCCGCGATAGGGGATGATGCGGCAGGCGAACAGCAGCTTGCCCGAGGAATGGGTCTTGCCGCGGTCATGGTCGAAGAAAACCCCCGGGCTGCGGTGCATCTGAGAGACCACGACCCGTTCGGTCCCGTTCACGATGAACGTACCGTTCTGCGTCATCAGGGGCATGTCGCCCATGAAAACGTCCTGTTCCTTGATGTCCTTGACCGACTTCGCACCGGTATTCTCATCCAGATCGAACACGATCAGCCGCAGCGTCACCTTCAGCGGCGCGGCATAGGTCATGTCGCGTTGCTGGCATTCCTCGACATCGTATTTCGGCTTTTCCAGCTCGTATTTCACGAATTCCAGCGTGGCGGTCTCGTTGAAATCCTTGATCGGAAAAACCGACTGGAACACGCCCTGGATGCCGTCGCCATCATTGTGGCCGGCACCCTCTCCCGAATTCAGGAACAGGTCATAGGATGATTTCTGAACCTCGATGAGGTTCGGCATCTCCAGCACTTCGCGGATATTGCCGTAATAGCGACGGATACGCTTCTGGCCGACATAGGATTGCGCCATGGGGTCTTGTCACCTTTCGTCTTCGCGCGCGCGCAACGGGTCGGGGCCCCCGAGGCGCGGCCTACGAATGCAGGGATGAGGTTCCATTCGTGCCGCACGTCCCACCGCGCGGCTCCCGAACCTCGAACATGCCCTGAAGGATGGTCCGGCAAAGGGACCGCCCTTCAAGACAGGTTCGGCAGGGGCCGGAAATTCCGGTCCCTGCCTCGTTCACTCAGCCATGGAACCGATTACTTCAGTTCGACCTTGGCGCCAGCCGCTTCCAGCTTCTTCTTCAGCTCTTCGGCTTCGTCCTTGTTCGCGCCTTCCTTGACCTTGCCGCCTGCTTCGACCAGATCCTTGGCCTCTTTCAGGCCCAGGCCGGTGATGCCGCGCACTTCCTTGATCACATTGATCTTGTTGGGGCCGGCTTCGGTCAGGACGACGTCGAATTCGGTCTTTTCCTCGGCGGCCTCGGCGGCGCCACCGGCAGCCGGACCGGCCATCATGACGGCGCCACCGGCGGCCGGCTCGATGCCGTATTCGTCTTTCAGGATGGTTTTCAGCTCCTGGGCTTCCAGCAGGGTCAGGCCCACGATTTCTTCGGCAAGTTTTTTCAGATCAGCCATTTTTCCGTTCTTTCCAGTTAGTGTTCCAACGTCGCGCTTTCAAGCACACGCCGGGAATCGGGTTGCGTCACGCAGCCTCGCGCTCTTCCAGAGTGCTGAGGATGCCCGCGATGTTCGAAGCAGGGGCGCCAATGGCACCGGCAATGTTCGCAGCGGGGGCGCCAATGCAGGACACGATCGAAGCGATAAGCTCGTCGCGCGACGGCATGGCGGCCACGGCTTTGACACCGGCCGGATCCAGAGCCGTGTCGCCCATGGCACCGCCGAGGATCACGAACTTGTCGTTCCCCTTGGCATAGTCCTCGCAGACCTTGGCCGCAGCCACAGGGTCTTCCGAGAAGGACAACACGGTCATGCCCGTCAGGTAATCGGCGATGCTTGCGCAAGGCTTACCCTCGAGGGCGATCTTGGCGAGCCTGTTCTTGGCAACGCGAACGGCACCACCCGCATCGCTCATGCGCGCGCGGAGGTCCTGCATCTGTGCAACCGTCATCCCTTCGTAGTGGGCAACCACGACGACGCCAGAGCTTTCAAAGATCTGGCCGAGTTCCTCGACCACCTGTTCTTTTTGCGCTCTATCCACGGTTTCACTCCAAGTTGGGGGTTTCCCCCCGGCTCTCACGTTTCCCGCCCCGGTCCGGGGCAGGTCGAGTCCGCTAGGGCAAGATCACCCGAAGGCCGAACCTTCGGAAAAATGCTTCTACCCATCTCAGGCAGGATATTAAGCTGGCAAGCCAGCACCCGCCGTCTCGGACGAATCGATACACGCGCAGACTGACATCTGCGCGCGGATCAGGCCGTCTCCTTAGTGCCTTTGGTTCGGGATGTGAAGGGCTATCTTGACCTGATCGCGACTTGGGCCATCATTTGCGGCCTTCGGACGAATCCGGACCTCCATCCGGCGATCATCCCGCACATGGCGGTGCGGCCAGGATCTTGCCTTGATTCGACCTTTCGGGCGCTTCCACGGTCGCCAAGCCTGTTTTGCTGAAATAAGACGGGGCGGGTCCGCAGGCCCGCCCCGTCATCATCATCGTCAAGGCTGAGTTACGCCTGCGTCGCGGAGACGACGTCGATCGACACGCCCGGGCCCATGGTGGAACTGATCGAGACCTTCTTCATATAGGTGCCCTTGGCGCCGCTGGGCCGCGCCTTGCTCACCGCGTCCACGAAGGCGCGGATGTTCTGGGCGAGCTTCTCGGCATCGAAGGACGCCTTGCCGACGCCGGCGTGAACGACGCCCGCCTTTTCGGCCTTGAACTGGACCTCACCGCCCTTGGCCGCCTTGACGGCTTCGGCGACATCCATCGTGACCGTGCCGACCTTGGGGTTCGGCATCAGGTTGCGCGGCCCCAGAATCTTGCCCAGACGGCCGACCAGCGGCATCATGTCCGGCGTCGCGATGCACCGATCAAAGTCGATCTTGCCCGACTGGATCGTTTCCATCAGATCCTCGGCACCGACGATATCGGCGCCCGCCTCCTTGGCCTCGTCGGCCTTGGGTCCACGCGCGAATACCGCAACACGAACATCCTTGCCGGTCCCGGCGGGCAGCGTCACGACACCGCGAACCATCTGGTCGGCATGACGCGGATTCACGCCCAGGTTCATCGCGATCTCGACCGTTTCATCGAATTTCGCGGTGGCGTTGTCCTTGACCAGCCTGACGGCATCCTCGACCGACAGATTCGCCTTGCCTTCGAACGCGGCACGTGCCGCGGCTTTCTTTTTCGCAATCTTCGCCATGGCTTAGCCCTTCACCTCGATACCGATCGACCGGGCCGAGCCCAGGATGATCTTCATCGCCTGCTCGACATCATTGGCGCTGAGGTCCTTCATCTTGGCCTCGGCGATCTCGCGCACCTGCTTGACGGTCACGGTGCCGGCGCTCGCGCGACCGGGCTTGTCCGAACCTTTCGGGCGGTTGCGCTTGCCCACCGGCTTCAGTCCGGCGGCCTTCTTCAGCAGAAACGAGGCCGGCGGCGTCTTCGTCTCGAAGGTGAAGGATTTGTCGGCATAATAGGTGATCACCACGGGAACCGGCGAGCCCTGTTCCATTTCCTGCGTGCGAGCGTTGAACTCTTTGCAGAATGCCATGATGTTGATGCCGCGTTGGCCCAATGCGGGACCGACGGGCGGGGACGGGTTCGCCTGACCCGCCTTGATTTGCAGCTTAAGCTGCCCGACGACTTTCTTGGCCATCTGGCCTTCTCCTTATCATCACGCCCCGTCCCTGATTGGACATCCGGGGCCCTGACTTAGCGGTTCGGCGGCGCGCCCCAAGGGGAAGACAGCCTCCCGCGACCAATCACGCGGTCTTGGCGACCTGCGTGAATTCCAGCTCGACCGGCGTGGGCCGGCCGAAGATCGACACCATGACCTTGATGCGCGAGGCGGCCTCGTCGACCTCCTCGACCATTCCCGAAAACCCCTCGAAGGGACCATCGGTCACGTTCACCTTTTCGCCCACATCAAAGCGGATCAGGTTGCGCGGGGCGACCGGTTCGCCCTCGCCCGTGCGGTTCAGCATCATGTTCACCTCGTCGTCGCGCATCGGCATCGGCTTGCCCTGCGCGCCGAGGAAACCGGTGACCCGGTTGATCGAATTGACCAGGTGATAGGTGCGATCAGACATGTCCATGTGAACCAGGACATAGCCCGGCATGAAGCGGCGTTCCGATGTAACCTTCTTGCCGCGCCGAATCTCGATCACCTGTTCGGTGGGGACCAGAACCTCGTCAATCTCGTCCTCAAGCCCCTTTTCGGACACCGACTGGCGAATCGCCTCGGCGACCTTCTTTTCGAAGTTCGACAGGACACTGACCGAATACCAACGCTTTGCCATGTCTCGATCGACCCCTGTTCGTCCTGATAGGGAATCGCGCGGCCGGGCCGGCAACTCCTTGAATTCCTGATATGTCCGCCAAAATTGAAATCGGCGTGCACGCGAGTTCGATGCACGCCGTCGCCGGACAGTCGGGGGCCAATACCGCTGCGGCCCCGAAAATGCAAGCCCGATCAGCCGCTGATCGCTTGAAGCCCCTGGGTCAGGCCAAAGCGGATGATCAGATCGACCAGAAAGAAGAACACGCTGGTCAGCGCGGCCATGATCATGACCATGATCGTCGTCGTGATCACCTCACGGCGGGTGGGCCAGGTGATCTTCGCGGCTTCGGCGCGGACCTGGTTGATGAACTGGACGGGATTGGCCACGAACGGCTCCTTCGGGTTTTCAGCCGCCGATGTATCGCCGATGCGCCGCCGTTTCAACCCTGCAAGGACGCATCCGAGGGCGACAGGAATGTGACCTTCGTCATCGCCGCCAATCGCGCGCAATCCTCGGCGTAGTCGCCGCCGCGCGGCAGGTCGGCGGCCGGGATGGCCGCGCGCAGGCCGGCATCTCCGGCGCCGCGCGGATGCGATTCCAGCGCCCGGTGCGCGATCTGGCGCCGGTCCTGCATCGTGTCGGAATGCGCGATCGCACCCAGATAATCGCGATAGGCCGCAGCCGACCATCCGATCCTGCGCGGCGCCGGATCGGGAATCAGCCGCGCGGCCTGCGGCCCGGCCATTCGCGCCAGCACCGACGGCCGCACCGAGCCCAGGTCCTCGTGGCGCCAGCAGACCAGGCTTTCGACGCCCGCCACCGACAGAAGCCTGTCCGCCAGATCGGACCAGCCCAGGCGTGCGCAATCCAGCCCCGCCAGATAATCGCCGATCCGCGCCTGCCGGCCCATTCGCAATTCCTCGCCAAAGGCCGAAATCAGGAAATCGGCGGGTTCGCGCACGGCCAGAAAC
Organism: Paracoccus sp. UBA5162; assembly: GCF_002413585.1. NCBI lineage: Bacteria > Pseudomonadati > Pseudomonadota > Alphaproteobacteria > Rhodobacterales > Paracoccaceae > Paracoccus > Paracoccus sp. UBA5162. Next base: position 6,392 of record NZ_DHXG01000072.1, on the reverse strand, counting down.
AGCCTGATGCCAGAACCGTCCATCAGCCCGACCAGGTTTTCAAGCCGCGCCTGGGCAAGGGGATAAAGCTGCCCCCGGGGCGCAAACAGCCGTGCCGGCGTGGTGTCGCCCAGAATCAGCTCATCGGACAGAATCAGCCGGCCAGCCGATGCGCTCTCCTGCCGCAGCGCCCTGGCGGCCTGCCGCGCCTTCCATGGCGTCCGCCCGCAATCGTCCAGCAGGCGCCGAAGATCGGTCGGACCGGCGCGCAACCGGCGCGGCCCCATCCAGCCGATCCCCTGACGCGCCAATTGCGGCGCGGCACGATCGAAAGCGGTCTGAAGATGCGTGGTTGCGGTCTTGTGCGCGCCCAGATGAAGGCAGAGATTCATCGCAGCCGCCGGGCGGTTATTCCGACGACGGGCCTGGCAGGGGCAGGGGGACTCGAACCCACGACCCTCGGTTTTGGAGACCGATGCTCTACCAACTGAGCTATACCCCTGTGGCCGTGCGACCGTTTAAGGCACGGGGTGACGGGGTGCAAGGGTATTTCCACGCCTGACCAGCGGCGCGCGCCGGAACGACGGACGCCTATTCGGCCGCATCGGCGGCCAGAAAACCGCCCGACTGGCGTGCCCAAAGCCGCGCGTAAAGACCGTTTGCCGCCAGCAATTCGGCGTGGCTGCCCTGTTCGATGATCCTTCCCGCATCCATCACCACCAGCCGGTCCATGGCCGCGATGGTGGACAGCCGGTGCGCGATGGCAAGAACCGTCTTGCCCTGCATCAGCATCTCCAGCCGCGACTGGATCGCCGCCTCGACCTCGCTGTCCAGCGCACTGGTCGCCTCGTCCAGGATCAGGATCGGCGCATCCTTCAGCGCCACCCGCGCGATCGCGATCCTCTGGCGCTGGCCGCCCGACAGCTTCACCCCGCGTTCGCCGACATGCGCATCCAGGCCGCATCGCCCGAAACTGTCCGACAGCCCCGGCACGAAACCATGCGCCTCGGCCATTTCCAGCGCCTGCGCGATCTGATCCTCGGCCGCATCCGGGCGGCCATAGGCGATGTTGTCGCGCACCGAGCGATGCAGAAGCGAACTGTCCTGCGTGACCACGCCGATCGCGCCGCGCAGCGAATCCTGGGTCACCCGCGCGATATCCTGCCCGTCAATGGTGATGCGGCCGCTTTCAAGATCGTGAAGCCGCAGCAGCAGGTTCACCAGCGTCGATTTGCCTGCCCCCGACCGGCCGACCAGTCCGACCCGCTCGCCGGGCGCGATCGTCAGGCTCAGATCGTCCAGCACCGGCAGCGGGCGCGCGCCCGGGGCGCCGCCATAGCGGAAGGTGACGTTCCGGAACTCCACCGCGCCGGGTCCGCGACGCAAGGACCGCGCGGCGGGCGCGTCCAGAACCTGACGGGGCAGCGCAAGGCTGGAAATGCCGTCGCGCACGGTGCCGATATTCTCGAACAGGGCGGCGAATTCCCACATGATCCAGTGCGCCATGTTGTTGAGTCGCAAGGCCAGCGGCACCGCGACCGCAACCGCGCCGACCTCCACCCGGCCCTCGGACCATAGCCACAGCCCAAGCGCCGTCACCGCGCCGATCAGCGCCACGTTGATCGCGTTCAGCGTCACGTCCTGAATCGTCGAAAGCCGCATCTGCCGGTGCACGGTCCGCAAGAAGGCGTCCATCCCGTCGCGCATCCAGTCTTCCTCGCGGGCGGAATGGGAAAACAGCTTGACCGTCGCGATATTGGTATAGCTGTCCACGACCCGCCCGGTCATGGCCGAGCGCGCATCGGCCTGTTCCTGCGCCACCCGCCCCAGGCGCGGCACGATCTGCCACAACATCACCGCATAGGCCACTGCCCACAGCGCGAAAGGCACCGCCAGCCGCCAATCCTGACTACCCGCCAGCGCCAGCGCGCCGAGGAAATAGATCAGCACATAGCTGCCCACGTCCATGATCTTCATCGCGACCTCGCGCACCGCCAGCGCCGTCTGCATCAGCCTTTGCGCGATCCGGCCGGCGAATTCGTCCTGGAAATAGCCGATCGACTGACGCAGCAGATAGCGGTGGGCCTGCCAGCGGATGCGCTGCGGAAAATTGCCCATCAGGGACTGATGCAGAACCAGCGAGGCGATCAGGTTCAGCCCCGGCAAAAGGATCAGCAGCACCAGCGCCATCAGTGCCAGCCGTCCGCCCTGTTGCGTCCAGAACAGCGCGCGGGGCGTGTCGGCCATCCGGTCCACCAGGTCGCCCAGCCAGCCGAACAGCATCACCTCGATCAGCGCGATGACGCCCGAAAAGGCGGCAAGCAGCGTCAGCCACGGCAAGGCACCATGACTGTAATGCAGCAGAAAGCGCCACAGCGAGCGCGGCGGCATCGCCGGGCTGTCGCCGGGATAGGGGTCGATGCGGCGTTCGAACCACGCGAACATGGGATCGTCTCAGGCTTTGCGAAACCGGACAATATTGCTGACCCGGTGGCGAAGCCGAGTCAAGCAGGCTGATCTTTGATCGAGTTCGGAACATTGCCCGGCCGATGGCGTTTTTGCGGCGACGGGCCACGCCATCCCGGCACCAACGCCCCGGAAAGGAAATGCACATGACCGTCAAGAATCTGAAGGACCTTTATCTGGACCAGCTCGGCGATCTCTATTCCGCCTGCAAGCAATCCATGCCAGCCGTGACCGAGATGGGCCGCGCGGCCAAGTCGCGCGAGTTGTCCGAAGCCCTGATCAATGGCAATCAGGGCATTGCCCGCGGGATGGAGGTTCTGGCCGAACTTTGCAGCCGTCACGACGTCGACCCGACGGGCGAACATTGCAAGGGCATGGAAGGCCTTGTCGCCGAGGCGCGCAAACATGCGATCGAGACTGATTTTGCGGATGACGATGCCCAGGACGCGGCGATCATCACGCAATATCAGCGCCTCGCGCATTATGCCATCGCCGGCTATGGCTGCGTGCGGACCTTCGCCAACCGGCTCGACCTCGACAGCGACGCGGCCGCGCTTCAGGAATGTCTGGACAAAACCTGGGAAGGCGATCGGCACATGTCGAAGATTGCCGAGGGTGGTGTGAACGCGGCCGCGATGGATGGACGCTGACGCGGCATTCCGCATCCGATGACCGTCAACGCCCCGCCGGAACCGGCGGGGCGTCCTGATACGGGCGGGCTCAGACGTTGCCCGCCGCCATCTCGCCAGCGATGTGATCGGCCTGCCGGATCGCCAGCGCCACGATGGTCAGGGTCGGATTTTCGGCCGCCCCGGTGGTGAACTGGCTGCCATCGCTGACAAACAGGTTCTTCACATCGTGCGATCGGCCATTCTTGTCGACCACCCCGTCGCTGGGTTTTTCCGACATCCTGTTGGTGCCCAGATTGTGGGTCGAGGGATAGGGCGGCGTCGGCATCGTCCTGGTCGCGCCCACTTCCTTGTAGATGGCCTGCCCGACACCATAGGCATGGTTGCGCATCGCGATGTCGTTGGGATGGTCGCTGAAGTTGACGTTGGCCACCTTCAGCCCGAACCGGTCCTCGACATCGGAAAGCGTCACCCGGTTGGTTTCTTGCGGCATGTCCTCGCCCACGATCCAAAGACCGGCCATGTTCTCGTAGCTGTCCAGCGCCGTCGTGAACTCTCGTCCCCAGGCTCCGGGATCCAGGAAGGCCGCCATGAAGGGCAGCCCCAGGCTGAGCGTTTCCAGCTCATAGCCACCGACGAATCCGCGCGAGGGATCGTGTCTTGCCTCGTCACGGATGATGCCGGCCATGGTCGTGCCCCGCCACATCCGGACAGGCTTTTCGAACACGCCATAGACCGATCCGGTCGTATGCCGCATGTAGTTGCGGCCCACCTGCCCCGAGGAATTGGCCAGCCCGTCCGGGAACATCGAACTGGCAGAGTTCAGCAGCAGCCGCGGGCTTTCGAAACTGTTCCCCGCGACACAGACGATCCGGGCCTTCTGCATCTGCAGATTGCCATCCTTGTCGAAATATTCGACGCCGGTGACCTTGCCCGTGTCATCATGCAGGATGCGCGCGGCATGGGCGTTCTCGCGGACCTCCAGCTTGCCGGTCGCCTCGCCACGCGGGATGTCGGTATAGGCGGCGGACCATTTGGCGCCCCATTTGCAGCCCTGAAAGCAGAAACCCGTCTGCTGGCAAGAGATCCGGTCGTCATATTCGACACTGTTGATCGCCATGTTGCCGGTATGGACTTCCTTGTAACCAAGCGCCTTGGCGCCCTTTTCCAGCACCTTGTAATTGTTGCTGCCGGGAAGACGCGGACGGCCGCCGACACCGGTGACACCCAGCTTTTCCTCGGCCTTGTCGTACCAGGGCGCCATCTCCTCGCTTCCGATCGGCCAGTCCAGCAGGCTGGCCCCCTCGACCGCGCCATAGGTCGTCCTGGCCTTCCACTCGTGATCCTGAAACCGCAGCGAGGCGCCGGCCCAATGGACCGAGGTTCCGCCGACCGCCTTCACGATCCAGGCCGGCAGGCCCGAAAAATCCTTGGCCACCCGCCAGTCGCCGCTGGTCGTGCGCGGATCGGTCCAGGCCAGTTGCCCGAAACTTTCCCATTCGTCGTTCACGTAATCCTCGGGCAGATAGCGCCCGCCGGCCTCCAGGGCGACGACCTTGATGCCCTTCTGCGCCAGTTCGTTCGCCAGCACCCCGCCGCCGGCGCCGGTGCCGACGATGACCACGACGCCGTCGTCGTTCAGATCGAATTTCGCTGCTTCTGCCATGATTGTCTCTCCCCTCACAGCCAGTCGATGTCGTCGAAGCCGCGGTTGATATAGCCGCCCTGGGAATAGGATTCGCCCTCGTAGCCGAAGATCGGCCAGATCTCTTTCTGGTTATACAACCCGGTCACCAACCCCCCGCGCACGGTCTGGAAGAAGGGCGTATCCTCGATGGTCTTCAGGATCGTGACCCGGTCCGCTTCCCATCCTGCCGAAAGATAATCGTCGAAACCGGCCTCTTTCGCCGCGGCGTCCAGCGCGGCGACGCCTTCGGCGACCATCTGTTTCTGATCGTCGCTGTCATGGGACTTGACGGCGATGGCGTAGAATCGATCGCCGATCCTGTCATGCGGATAGATGTCGCGCGCCATCTGCAACAGCGTGGCCATCTCGTGTTCGCTGATCTTGCCGACCTCGACCGCCCAGGCGGCGTCGGGCGCGGCGATGAAACCCGCGCCCGCCACCGCCAGCGTGCCGGCCGCCGCCGCCCGCGACAACAGCGCCCGCCGGGTCAGCCCGTGCTTGCTGAGTTGAGACATGATTCCTCCTCCCTCACTTTCCTCCTGCGGCGGCCCTCCTCCGGCCGCCCGTTCAATCACCTGAAGCGGCCAGCCCGCTTCAGAACCTCGATCTGATAGCCATCCGGATCCGCGACAAAGAAGAACCGTGCGATCACCTCGTTGCCGGGCGCGAAATCGACCAGCTTGCGCGGCGCGAACCCCTCGGCCTGCAGCCGCGCGTGCAGCGCGTCCACGTCCTCGACCGAGAAGGCCACATGGCCATAGCCGTCGCCCAGGTCGTAGGGCTCGGTCCGGCCCTTGTTGACGGTCAGTTCCAGTTCCGTTTCGCTTTCGCCGTTCGACAGGTAGACCAGCGTGAAATCGTCGAAATCCAGCCGGTCCGCGACCTCCAGCCCGAAGCAGCGCCGGTAGAAATCGACCGAGCGTTCCTCGTCCAGAACCCGGATCATCGAATGGATATATTTCGCCATGCCGGCCTCTCCCCAGTTCGTCCATCATGGGACAAGACTAGAAGGCGGAACGCGGGCGTGGGTAGTAACGGGTTACTACGGACGTATTTATTCGGCCGCGATGGCGGTCTGACCCAGCTGCTGATCCTCGCCCAGGTGGATGGTGCAGGCGCAGCGCAGCAAAGAGGTAAAGTTCCGGGCCTCGCCATGCAGTTCCAGAACCTCGGCGTGAAGCTTGGAAATGAAAGCCGGCGTGCTCACCCCCTCACGCGCGGCGATGTCGTCGAGGATCCGCCAGAAGGCCCGTTCCAGGCGGATCGAGGTGGATTGCCCGTTCAACCGCAGGCTGCGGGTCTCGGATTCATAGCGTTCGGGGTCCTGCCCCGCGAAGATCTGGCACATCGGCTTGATCCCGGCTGGTGATGGGAAACCGAGTTTGCGCCGGAAGCGCGATCACGTCAACAAGATGCGATCGCGGGGATCACGCGATGATCGGCAAAGGTCGCGGTCCTCAGGCTGAGACTGCCGATCTGGCGGACAAGGAAGAACCGGTCCTCACGATCACCCCTGCAAGACCGCGCCAGGAAATCAGGCAAAAGGCCCGCCCTTTCCGGGGCGGGCCTTTCATGTTGGCTTGCTGCGCGGGCGCGCAGTTGCGCGATCACTCGATGATCTTGGAGACCAC
>NZ_DHXG01000034.1:39495-83177 GCF_002413585.1 Paracoccus sp. UBA5162 | reverse complement strand
CGACACCACGCCGCAATTCGACTGCGATCAGCTGATGACTGGCCTGCTGTCTTCCGAGGACGACGCATGAGCGGGCGGCAACGGGGCCATTGCCTGTGTGGCGCGGTCACGATCGAGGCCGTCCTGTCCGATGAGATCAGCGGCTGCCATTGCGACAATTGCACCCGCTGGTCGGGCGGCATCCAGTTCGGGATCGAGGCGACGGATCTGACCGTGACGGGACCGGTCAAGACGCATCGCTCGTCTCGGTTGGCAGAGCGGGCCTGGTGCGATATCTGCGGCTCGGCGCTGTGGTTCCGCTATGTCGAGGGGCACGATGCCGGCTATCACGAAGTCATGCCCGGATTGTTCCCCAATGCCGGCGGCGCGCGGCTGACGCGCATTGTCTATGCCGATCGCGCGCCCGACGGATATGCGCTGGCGGGCGATCATGCGCGGATCACGCGCGCCGAATACGAATCCGAAAATCCTCATCTGGAGGCTCCGCAATGACCGAGTTTTCGCCCGAGTGGCAAGCCGAGGAACAGGCCCGCCGCGACCGGATGGCCGCAAGCGGCCTCTATCGCGCCGAGGACGAACATTCGTCCTGCGGGGTGGGCTTCGTCGTCGATCTGGACGGCAAGCCCAGCCGCAAGGTCGTGCAGCACGGCATCGATGCGCTGAAGGCGATCTGGCATCGCGGCGCGGTCGATGCGGATGGCAAGACAGGCGATGGCGCCGGCATCCATGTCCAGATTCCGGTGCCCTTCTTCTATGACCAGGTTCGCCGCACCGGGCACGAGCCCGACAACGACAAGCTGATCGCGGTCGGTCAGGTGTTCCTGCCGCGGATCAATTTCGCCCAGCAGGAAACCTGCCGCACCATCGTGGAATCCGAGGTTCTGCGCATGGGCCATTATATCTATGGCTGGCGCCACGTGCCGGTGAACACCGCCGTTCTGGGCGAAAAGGCCAATGCCACCCGCCCCGAGATCGAACAGATCCTGATCCGCTGCGAGAAGGACATCGACCATGTCCAGTTCGAACGCGAATTGTATATCATCCGCCGCCGGATCGAGAAGGCCGCGATCGCGGCCCAGGTGACGCAGCTTTACTTCTGTTCGCTGTCCTGCCGGTCGATCATCTACAAGGGCATGATGCTGGCCGAACAGGTGGCGGAGTTCTATCCCGACCTGAAGGACGAACGCTTTGAATCGGCCTTCGCGATCTATCACCAGCGCTATTCCACCAATACGTTCCCCCAATGGTGGCTGGCCCAGCCCTTCCGGATGCTGGCCCATAACGGCGAAATCAACACCCTGAAAGGCAACCTCAACTGGTTGCGCAGCCACGAGATCCGCATGGCCAGCAACGCCTTCGGCGAGATGGCCGAGGATATCAAGCCGATCGTGCCGGGCGGGTCGTCGGATTCGGCGGCTCTGGATTCGGTGTTCGAGGTGATGGTCCGTTCGGGCCGTTCGGCGCCGATGACCAAGACCATGCTGGTGCCCGAAAGCTGGTCCAAGGCCACCACCGACATGCCGAAACCCTGGGCCGACATGTACGCCTATTGCAACGCCGTGATGGAGCCGTGGGACGGGCCCGCGGCGCTGGCCATGACCGATGGTCGCTGGGTCTGCGGCGGGCTGGATCGCAACGGCTTGCGGCCGATGCGCTATGTCGTCAATGGCGACAACCTGCTGATCGCCGGCTCCGAGGTCGGGATGGTCCCGGTCGACGAGGCCAAGGTCCGCGAAAAGGGCGCGCTTGGGCCGGGCCAGATGATCGCCGTCGACATGTGGGAGGGCAAGCTTTACCACGATGCCGAGATCAAGGACCGCCTGGCCGGAAGCCAGCCCTTTGGCGAATGGATCGAGAAGGTCGTCGATCTGAACGACATGATGCGCGAATTGCCCGAACGGGCGCGGTTCGGCGGCGAGGATCTGCGCCGCCGCCAGAAGGCCGCCGGTTATACGCTGGAAGAATTGGAACATGTCCTGGCGCCGATGGCCGAGGACGGCAAGGAATCGATCGCCTCGATGGGCGACGACACCCCGCCGGCGGTGCTGTCGAACCAGTACCGGCCGATGAGCCACTTCTTTCGCCAGAACTTTTCCCAGGTGACGAACCCGCCCATCGACAGCCTGCGCGAAACGCGGGTGATGAGCCTGAAGACCCGGTTCGGCAACCTCAAGAACGTGCTGGACGAAAGCAGCGCGCAGACCGAGATCCTGATCCTGGAAAGCCCGTTCATCGCCAATGGCGAGTTTTCCGAGATGGTGAAGATGTTCGGCGAGAACGTCACCCATATCGACTGCACCTTTCCCGATGACGCGGGGCAGGACGCGCTTGGCGAAGGGCTGGCCCGGATCCGGGCCGAGGCCGAGGATGCGGTGCGTTCGGGCGCGGGCCACCTGGTGCTGACGGATGAACATCAGGGCTCGGACCGGGTCGCGATGCCGATGATCCTGGCGACCAGCGCGGTCCATTCCTGGCTGACGCGCAAGGGGCTGCGGACCTTCTGTTCGGTCAATGTGCGCAGCGCCGAATGCATCGATCCGCATTATTTCGCGGTATTGATCGGATCGGGCGCGACCACGGTGAACCCCTATCTTGCACAGGATTCGATTCAGGACCGGATCGAACGCGGCCTGCTGGAGGGCAGCCTGATCGACAACATGCGCCGCTATCGCGACGCGGTGGACGCGGGTCTTCTGAAGATCATGGCCAAGATGGGCATCTCGGTCCTGTCTTCCTATCGCGGCGGCCTGAACTTCGAGGCCGTGGGCCTGTCGCGCGCGATGGTCGCGGAATATTTTCCCGGAATGCACTCTCGCATCAGCGGCATCGGCCTGCACGGGCTGCAAGCCAAGATCGAGGCGCTGCACCAGAAGGCGTTTCACGCCGAGAATGTCGAATTGCTGCCGGTGGGCGGCTTCTACAAGCTGCGGCGGTCGGGCGAAAAGCACGCCTGGGAAGCCAATACGATGAAGATGCTGCAACTGGCCTGCGAAAAGGCCAGCTATGACATCTGGAAGCAGTTCAGCGCCACGATGCGGGCCAATCCGCCGATCCATATCCGCGACCTGCTGGACATCAAGCCGCTGGGCAAGGCGGTGCCGCTGGAAGAGGTGGAAAGCATCACCTCGATCCGCAAGCGCTTCGTGACGCCGGGCATGTCGCTGGGGGCGCTGTCGCCCGAGGCGCACATGACATTGAACATCGCCATGAACCGGATCGGCGCAAAGTCGGATTCGGGCGAGGGCGGCGAGGATCCGGCCCACAGTCAGCCCCTGTCCAACGGCGACAATCCCTGCGCCAAGATCAAGCAGGTCGCCAGCGGCCGCTTCGGCGTGACGGCGGAATATCTGAACGCCTGCGAGGAACTGGAAATCAAGGTGGCCCAGGGCGCCAAGCCCGGCGAGGGCGGGCAGCTTCCGGGGATGAAGGTCACCAAGCTGATCGCGCGGCTGCGTCATTCGACGCCGGGCGTGACACTGATCTCGCCGCCACCGCATCACGATATCTACAGCATCGAGGATCTGGCGCAGCTGATCTATGACCTGAAGCAGATCAATCCGCGCGCCAAGATCACCGTGAAGCTGGTCGCCTCTTCCGGTGTCGGCACCATCGCGGCCGGCGTGGCCAAGGCCAAGGCGGACGTGATCCTGATCTCCGGCCATAATGGCGGCACCGGGGCCAGCCCTGCGACCTCGATCAAGTTCGCCGGCCTGCCCTGGGAAATGGGGCTGACCGAGGCGCATCAGGTTCTGGCCATGAACCGGCTGCGCGAACGGGTGACGCTGCGCACCGATGGCGGCCTGCGCACCGGTCGCGACATCGTCATGGCGGCGATGATGGGGGCCGAGGAATACGGCATCGGCACCGCGGCCCTGATCGCGATGGGCTGCATCATGGTCCGCCAGTGCCAATCCAACACCTGCCCCGTGGGTGTCTGCACGCAGGACGAGAAATTGCGCGCCATGTTCACCGGCAGCGCCGACAAGGTGGTCAACCTGATCACCTTCTACGCGCAGGAGGTGCGGGAAATCCTGGCCAGCATCGGCGCACGTTCGCTGGATGAGGTGATCGGCCGGGCCGATCTGCTGACCCAGGTCAGTCGGGGCGCAGCGAATCTTGACGATCTGGATCTGAACCCGCTTCTGATCACCGTCGATGGCGCGGACAAGATCGTCTATGACCGCACCAAGCCGCGCAACGCGGTTCTGGACACGCTGGATTCCGATATCGTCAAGGACGCCGCCCGCTTCTTCGAGGATGGCGAGAAGATGCAGTTGTCCTACGCGGTTCGCAACACGCTGCGCACCATCGGCACGCGCACGTCCAGCATGATCGTGCAGAAATTCGGGATGCGCAACAACCTGCAGCCCGACCACCTGACGGTGCGGCTGACCGGCAGCGCCGGGCAATCGCTGGGCGCGTTTGCCGCGCCGGGGCTGAAGCTGGAAGTGTCCGGCGATGCCAACGACTACGTCGGCAAGGGCCTGTCCGGGGGCATTATCACCGTGCGCCCGCCGATGGCCTCGCCGCTGATCGCGGCCGAGAACACGATCATCGGCAACACCGTGCTTTATGGCGCGACGGCAGGCTATCTGTTCGCGGCCGGCCGCGCGGGCGAGCGTTTCGCGGTGCGCAATTCCGGAGCCCATGTCGTGATCGAGGGCTGCGGCAGCAATGGCTGCGAATACATGACCGGTGGCGTCGCGGTGATCCTCGGCAGCATCGGCGCCAATTTCGGCGCCGGCATGACCGGCGGCATGGCCTATCTGTATGATCCGCAGGGCGTTGCGCGCGACTACATCAACACCGAGACGCTGGTTCTGTGCCCGCTGACGCAGGACCATTGGGAGACTGAACTGAGGGGCCTGATCGAGCGGCATCTGAAAGAGACCGGTTCGCGCCGCGCCGCCGACATCCTTCAGGACTGGGATCGCGAGAAGGCGCGTTTCCTGCAGGTCTGCCCCAGGGAAATGCTGGCCCATCTTCCGCATCCGATCGAGGCGGACGATGCCCCGCGCGCGGTGCCGGCGGAATAGCCGGCCCGCCGCCCGCCCGCGCCGCGCGACCGGTCGTGGCCGCCTTTCCGACCCTGGCGGGAACCCGCGCCAGGGCGGCGGGTTGCTGTTGCAGGCGGGCTTGCCAAAGCGGAGGATCTTTCGATGTCAGAACTGATCGCCATCGCGTTCGACGACGAGACAACCGGTTTCGAATTGCGGACCGAACTGGTCAAGATGCAGAAGGAATACCTGATCGAGCTTGAGGACGCGGTGGTCGTGACCCGCCCGTCCGAGGATGATATCCAGTTGCATCAGGCCGTGAACCTGACCGCCGCCGGCGCGGTCGGCGGCGGCTTCTGGGGCGCGCTGGTCGGACTTGTGTTCCTGAATCCGCTGCTGGGGGCGGCCGTGGGCGCGGGGGCGGGCGCTCTGGCCGGACGTTTCAGCGACATCGGCATCAACGACGATTTCATGCGCGATGTCGGTCATTCGCTGCAACCGGGCGGATCGGCGGTTTTCATCCTTCTGCGCAAGATGACCGCCGACAAGGTGCTGGCCCGTCTCGAGGGCTTTCACCATCGCGGCCGGATCCTGCAAACCTCGTTGTCCCAGGAGGATGAACAGAAGCTGCGGGATGCGCTGTCGGGCGGCGGCGTGCCGCCCGTCCCGCCGGCGTCGCCCGCCGGTTGATCCGCGCAACCCGCGCTTGACGGCCCGAGGCGCGGCGTGACAAAGCCGCCCTCATGATCCTGCGCGCCCTCATCAGACCGCCTGCCGCGGATCCGGCGGATCCCCGGCCGGGCGGGCGCCGCCGCTGGCGCCCGCTGCGGCGGCTGGCGGTGTGGATGCGGTGGTTCGCGCTGCGCGTGTTCGTGCTGATGGCGATGCTGGTGGGGATCTATGCCTTCATCAACCCGCCGACGACCCTGACCATCGTCGGCGAGGCGCGCAAGCGGCCGATCACGCCGCGTGTCTGGGTCGATCTGGGCGACGTATCGCCCCAGATGCGGCGGGCCGTGGTCGCCGCCGAGGATGCGAATTTCTGTCGCCACTGGGGTTTCGACATGGACGAGATCCGGCGCGTCGTGGCCTCGGGATCCAGCCGGGGGGCCTCGACGATCAGCCAGCAGACCGCGAAGAACGTCTTTCTGTGGCAGGGCCGAAGCTGGCCGCGCAAGGCCCTGGAGACAGTCTTCACACCGCTGATCGAAGCCTTCTGGTCCAAGCGGCGGATCCTCGAGGTCTATCTGAACCTGGCCGAATTCGGACCGGGCGTCTTTGGTATCGGGGCGGCGGCGCGCGAATTCTATGGCACCACGCCCGATCGACTGGACGCGGTTCAGGCGGCGCGGTTGGCGGCGGTCCTGCCCTCGCCCAAAACGCGCGATCCGCGGCAAGCCTCGGCCCGGTCGCGGTCCATCGCCGATGGTGCGGCCACGATTCGCCGCGATGGGCGGGCGGATTGCTTCTAGCCGGGACCGCCGTGGTTGAAACACCGGGTATCGGGGCGTATCAAGACGGCCGATCGTCACGAGGAATGCCGAGCAGCCGATGAACACCAACACGCAGACCACGCGGCTTTATCATTCGACCCTGTCGCCCTTTTGCCGGAAGGTCCGCCTGGTTCTGGCCGAAAAGAAGATCGAGGTCGAACTGGTCGAGGAGAAATACTGGGAGAATCCGCCCGATCTGAAGCGCCGCAATCCGGCCGGCAAGCTGCCGGTCCTTCGTTTCCGCGGTACCATGCTGGCCGAAAGTCAGGCCATCGTCGAATATATCGACGAGGTCGTGTCCGAATCGCCGCTGATGCCCAGGGGTGCGCTGGACCGGCACGAGGTGCGCCGGCTTTGCGCCTGGTTCGACGACAAGTTCAACAGCGAAGTCACCCAGCCCATCCTGAACGAGCGGGTCTGGAAGAAGATCCTGCGTTCGGGCTATCCGGACAGCCGGGCGGTCAAGGATGGCCTGCGCGCGATCAAGGAGCACATGGATTATCTGGCCGGACTGCTGGAAGACCGCCGCTGGCTGGCAGGGGGCGCGATGTCTCTGGCCGACTTCACAGCCGCGGCGCATTTTTCCTGCCTGGACTACATCTCGGACGTCGATTGGGATCGGTCCGAGGTCTTGCGGGACTGGTATGCAACGATCAAGTCGCGCCCGGCCTTCCGGGGCGTCCTGGCCGATCAGGTGCCCGGCATCCAGCCGGCCCCGCATTATGCCGAACTCGATTTCGGATAGGCAAGCCGATGCGGGATTGCGTCCCGCGACGGCCGGGGGGCCGGCCCCCCGGACCCCCCGGGGTATTTCGGCAACGCAGATGAAAGAGGCGCTGGCGGCCGAGGCGCTGGCCGCCGGGTTTGCCAAGATGCGGGTGGCGCGACCCGATGCCATTCCCGAGGCGGCGGGCCGTTTGCGTGCGTTCCTGCAGGCCGGGCGGCACGGCCAGATGGGCTGGATGGCCGAGCGCAGCCATTGGCGAGGCGATCCGGCCGCCCTGTGGCCCGAGGCGCGGTCGGTGGTCATGCTGGCCGATCTCTACACGCCGGATCACGATCCGCTGGCCGTGCTGGAGGCGCGCGACCGGGCGGCGATCAGCGTCTATGCGCAGGGGCGGGATTATCACGATCTGGTCAAGAAGCGTCTGAAGCGGCTGGGTCGCTGGATGCTGACGCGCCATCAGGACGAGGCGATCAAGGTTTTCGTCGATACCGCGCCGGTGATGGAAAAGCCGCTGGCGCAGGCTGCGGGGCTGGGCTGGCAGGGCAAACACACCAATCTTCTGGCCCGTGATCTGGGTAGCTGGTTTTTCCTGGGCGCGATCTTCACCACGCTGGATCTGCCGCCCGATCCGCCGGAGGACGAGCATTGCGGGTCCTGCCGGGCCTGTCTGGACATCTGTCCGACCGGGGCCTTCCCGGCGCCGTTCCAGCTGGATGCGCGGCGCTGCATCTCTTACCTGACCATCGAGCACAAGGGGCCGGTCGATCCCGAATTGCGGCCCCTGATGGGCAACCGCATCTATGGTTGCGACGATTGCCTGGCGGTCTGCCCGTGGAACAAGTTCGCGCGCGAGGGATCGGAGATGCGCTATCGCGGGATCGCGGGGGCACCGACGCTGGCGGAGCTGGCGGAGCTGGACGATGCCGGGTTCCGGGCGCGGTTCGCGGGCTCGGCGATCAAGCGGATCGGGCGCAACAGGTTCATCCGCAACGTCTTGTACGCCATCGGTAATTCCGCCGATCGCCGGCTTGCGCCCGTGGCACGGAATCTGCGCGGCGATGCCGATCCGGTGGTCGCGGATGCCGCCACATGGGCCGAGGCGCGGCTGACTGAGCGTTAGAGCAGGAAATCGTCGCTGTCGAGGCCAAGCTGGCCGTCCAGCCGGATATGCAGGTCGGCCCGCCCGTCACCGTCGAGATCTGCAAAGACATGGGTGTCGCCACCCGATTGCGTCCATCGAAGCTGGTTGTCACCGGAAAAGCCGCGCCTGCCGACAAATTGCAGTCGCAGGGCCGACAGATCCAGGAGGTCGATGCCGGGCCGGAAATCCTGGATGAAATCGGGCGATCCGATGCGGCTGTCGCTGACGGAATCAAAGCGGAAACGGTCGCGACCCGAGCCGCCTTCCAGTCGGTCCGCCCCTGCGCCCCCGATCAGCCAGTCGTCGCCCGCGCCGCCGATCAATCTGTCATTGCCAGCCCCGCCCCAGAGGCTGTCATCGCCGGTCTGCGCCGACAGAACATCGTTGCCGTCCGAACCGCCGATCCGGTCGTTGCCGCCCCCGCCCAGGATCGTGTCATCGCCCTGCTGCCCGGCCAGGTAATCGTTGCCATCATCGCCGTAGAGCCTGTCGTTCTGCGTGCCGCCATACAATCTGTCCGCCCCCGCGCCGCCGATCATCACATCGTCGCCGGATTCGCCGTAAAGCCGGTCATTGCCGCCGCGTCCCTCCAATCGGTCCCGGCCGCTGCCGCCACGGATGAAATCGTTGCCGGAATAGCCGTAGAGCCGGTCATCGCCGGCCTGCCCGTAAAGCCGGTTGTTGCCCCTGCCGCCACTGAGCCAGTCATCGCCGTCCCCGCCGACCAGGGTGTCGTCGCCATCCTCGCCGCGCAGTTGGTCATTGCCGCTGCCGCCCTCGAGCCAGTCGTTGCCGTTGCCGCCGAAGATCGTGTCCCGGCCCTCTTCTCCGAAAAGAAGATCGCGTCCCGAACCGCCGTCAAGCCGGTCTCTGTCCTCGCCGCCGCGCAGGAAATCGTTGCCGGAATATCCGAACAGCCGGTCGTTGCCCGATTGCCCGTAGAGCCGGTCGTTGCCGCCGCCACCGCTGATCCAGTCATTGCCATAGCCGCCGATGACGGTGTCGTTGCCGTCATCTCCGCGCAGTTCGTCGTTACCGTTTCCGCCTTCCAACCGGTCGTCATCCGCGCCGCCTTGCATCAGGTCGTCGCCATTGCCGCCGTTGAGATAGTCGTCGCCGTCCTCACCCTCCAGCACATCGTTCCCGGTGCCGCCGTACAGCCGGTCATTGCCCGCCCCGCCGCGCAGCGTATCCTGGTTGGCACCGCCATCCAGCCGATCGTCACCGTCATGGCCGCCCAGCAGGTCGTCGCCGCCGAAACCGTAAAGCTTGTCGTTGCCGGTTCCGCCCGATAACCGGTCGCGCCCGGACTGGCCGATCAGCGTGTCGCGGCCGGCGCCTCCGATCAGGTAGTCATTGCCCGATACCGCCTCCAACCGGTCATTCCCATCGCCGCCGATCACGGTATCGTCGTCACCGCCCCCATAAAGCAGATCATCGCCATTCCCCCCTGCCAGCCAATCTCGACCATCGCCGCCCTGCACGATGTCGTTGCCGTCATTCCCGCCCAGCCGGTCGTTGCCGTCTTCGCCCGCCAGCAGGTCATTGCCCTGCCCGCCATAGATCATGTCGTTGCCGGGGCCGCCATAAAGCCGGTCATCGCCCGCATCGCCATAAAGCCGGTCGTTCTGGTCCTCGCCCAGCAACGTGTCCTGTCCCGATCCGCCACGCAGCAGGTCCTGGTCGGCGCCGCCGCGCAGCATGTCGCGCCCGGCCCCGCCGATCAGGGTGTCCCGGCCGCCGCCGCCGCCAAGCAGGTTGTCGCCCGCCGTCGCCTCCAGCAAATCGTCGCCGTCATTGCCCCAAAGGGTGTCGTTGCCGTTCCCGCCTGTGATCACGTCATCGCCGGAATTGCCATAGACGCGGTCGTTTCCGTCGCCGCCTTCGATGCGGTCATTGCCGCTGCCGCCGTAGATGTAATCGCCGCCGGCTTCGCCATAAATCTGATCGTCCTGGTTGTCGCCGAAGATCGTGTCCCGGCCGGCACCGCCATAAAGCAGGTCAGCGCCGTCATGTCCGCGCAGAAGGTCTTCGCCGTCTCCGCCGAAGACCGTGTCCGCACCGCCGCCGGCCGCGACCGTATCATTGCCCGCCTTTGCCTCGATCCGGTCCGGGCCGGCCTGTCCCAACAGGCGGTCCGGAGCCTCGGAGCCAAAGATCCAGCGGCCGACGGTCGAGGGCACCTCGGACGGGTCGATGGTGGAGGGGTCCAGTTCGGGCACCCAGTAATGGGCGATCGGGAACATCTCGTTGCCGAAATCTGATGCAGCCAGCGTGGTGCCATCGGCGGAAAAGATGTCAATGACCGAATTGCCGTAGAAAATCTTGATGCCATAGCTTTGCGGCGCGAAGGTCAGTTGCCATGTGCTGCGGATCATGCCCAGCATCGACAGATCCAGCCGGTCGACGCCCTTTTCGTAGTCGAGGATCGCAATCCGGCCGTCAAAGCGTGTGGCGACGAAGATGTCGGCGCCGGCGCCGCCGGTCATCGACACGCTCTGGCTTTTCGAGACAAGGATATCGTCGCCGTCCCCGCCGAACAGGCGCGTCGTGCCGTCGCGGGCGACGATCAGGTCATCGCGGGCGGTGCCGCCGGCATTGCCGGTCGTGCCGCTGCCGGTCATGCCCAGCCGGCCCGGATCGAATTCAAGCTGTGTGATTCCGGTCTCGGTGCCGCTGGCGACGAACAGCGCGATCTTGCCGCCCATCACCTGCGCCTCGATATCGCTGACATCGGCAAGGGTCAGCGCGTCCGTATCCTCGATCGTGGCCAGATGCAGAAGCCGTCCATCCGGCAGGACCGTGAAGACGCTGATCCCGTCATCGGCGCCGCCGGCAAAGACATAGGCGCGCCCATCCACCACGGCCGTCGCCATCGCGGTCGCGGACTGAAAGCGCGTCGTCCTTTCATCGATGACGTGATCGACCGCCGTCACCTCGCCGGTCGAGGAAAGCTGGAAGACCGACAGCGAGGACGAGGTTCCGCCCGCGACGATCAGAAAGGATTTGCCGCCGAACTGGACCGCCTCGATGTCGGTCGGGATGTAATAGCCGGTTCCCTGCGCCGAGGCATGAACCTTGCCACCATCCAGAACGCCGTCCTCGCCCACCAGGTGGGTCGAGATGAAATTGCCCAGGCCCGAGATCGCGACCAGCATCCGCTGGCCCTGGACCGTCAGGCCGATGATCTTGTCCAGCGCCGCGTCCGGCGGGGCGCTGCTGATCGGGATGCTGGCCGATGACGTATCCAGAAGACTTCCGTCATCGCCGATGCGACGCGTTTCCAGCGTCAATGTCCGCGCATTGGCCGAATAGAGAAATCGCCCCGCCTCGGTCTCGAACGTGCCGATCGCGCCGATCGCGGCGCCCGGTCCGGACCCGCCCAGGATCGTGCGGAAACTGCCCAGATCGCCGTTCGCGGCGACGGCGATTCCCAGATCCGCGGCCCCGCCCAACTGCCCCAGATGCAGTTGTGGCCCCTGGGCCAGGGCGAGAACGCTGATTTCGGGATTGCCCTGATAGCTGAATTTGTCGCCGAACGCGATGCTGTCGATGCGTGTCAGCGGCGTGCCCGATCCGTCGGTCGCAAAACTGGCGATCCCGCCCTGGAACGTGTTGCTGCTGACAAGCACCAGCCGTCCGCCGAACCAGACAATCGCCAGATCGGTGAGGTTGGACAGAAAGGCGTTGTCCGCGGTCCCCGTCGTGACCACGTGGCTATAGGTGAGCATGGTTCAACCGGCTGAGTTGGGCCGTCGGAGAAGGCTAGGTCAGGCGATTTAACAGGGCCTTAAACCGCGCCGCCGCGCCATCCGGATCTGATTTGCATTTTATGCAACCCGATGCCGCGGGGTGAGCGGGTCAGGTTCGGGGTGACGGCGCATTCGCAGCAGGCCGACCGAACGCCAGCGGACCATAAAGGATCAGACCCGGCTGCGTCACCCGCGTCCGGGCCATGATCCGGGCCAGGCTGTCAATGTCGGTGCGCAGCAGCCGCTGTTCGGGATGGCCGACCGCCTCGGCGAACAGCGCCGGGGTGGTGCCGGGCAGGCCGTGCACGCGCAGACCTTTCGCCAGTTCCGGGAAACTGCGCTGACCCATGAAGACGACGGTGGTGACCTGCGGATCGGCCAGGGCTGCCCAGTTGATGTCCTGCGGCAGATGGCCGGTCACGTCGGCACCGGTCACGAATTGCAGGCGCCGGGCGGTCAGGCGGCGGGTCAGCGGAATCGACGCGGCGGCTGCGGCGGCCGCGGCCGAGGTCACGCCGGGCACGATCTCGAACGGGATACCGGCCTCGGTCAGGGCCACGATCTCTTCCTCGAGCCGCCCGAAAATTCCCGCATCCCCCGATTTCAACCGAACCACGCGGCGGTTCCGGCGCGCATGTTCGACCAGCAGCGCGTTCACGTGTTCCTGCCGCGCCGAAGGCCGCCCTGCCCGCTTGCCGACCGAGATCATCTGCGCCGCCGGATCGGCGTGGTCCAGCACCGGCCCCGAGGCGAGATCGTCGAACAGGACCACATCGGCCTCGGACAGTCGCCGCGCGGCCTTCAGCGTCAGCAGTTCGGGATCGCCCGGCCCGGCCGAGACGAGCGAGACGAAGCCGGGGCGAAGGGCGGATCGGATCACGGGCAGGACTTTCGGGGTGGCGGGTCTGATCCAGCTATATCACCGACGGCGGGGCTGACAATGGCGCGCCCGGCCGGCTCCTTGCGCTTTGCTTGAAACTTTCGGCCGTTTCATGCGTGTCTTTGCAGGCAACTAACAGGGTTGGACGATGACGGTAATCTGCTGGTTTCGACGTGTGCTGCGGCTGGACGATCATCCCGCCCTGGTCGCGGCAGCCGGTTCGGGACCGGTCATCCCGCTTGTGATCCTGGATCCGGCAGAGGCGCGCGATCATCCGGCCAGCGCCCAGCGTCAGGCGCTGTCGCTGCCCCGGCTTCAGGCCGCGCTGCATGGCCGCAACAGTCGCCTGATCCTGCGCCGGGGCGATCCGGCCGAGGTTCTGGAACGGATCGCGCGCGAGACCGGCGCCACGGCAATCCACACGACCGAGGGCTTCCCCTTTGCCAGCGATCACGGGTTGAAGGCGGCCGCCCTGCGCGGCGGGGCCGCGTTGCACCTGCATCCGCTGGCCGATCTGGTGCCGCGCGGCTCGGTCACGACGCAGCAGGGCGGCATCTACAAGGTCTTCACGCCATTCTGGCGGGCGCTGCGCACGACCCGGATCGAGGCGCCGCTGAACCCGCCCTCGCTGACCCTGCCCGAGACATGGCCCGACAGCGACGGCACCGACTGGCCCGAGGCGAGGGCGGTAATGGATCGCGGCTGGCCGGTCGTGGCCGATCATGTCCAGCCCGGCGAGGATGCCGCGCGCGACCGGCTGGACGATTTCCTGCACGGGCCGGTGCGCGACTACGCCGATCACCGCGACCAGCCCTGGCGGGACGGCACCTCGAACCTGTCCGACGCGCTTGCCGTGGGCGAGATCAGCGCCCGGCGTATCTGGCATGTCGGGCAGGCGGCGCGCGAGGCGGGGCGGCAGGGGGTCGAGGGTTTTCTTCGCGAGGTGGCCTGGCGGGAATTCGCGCGGGAACTGTTCCACGAGATGCCGCAGATGGACCAGACCTGCTGGCGCGAGGAATGGAATGATTTTCCGTGGAAGCGCGACAACAACGACGCCGAGAACTGGCGACGCGGCCTGACCGGCGTCGCGATGGTCGATGCCGGGATGCGCGAGCTGTTCGTGACCGGACGGATGCATAATCGCGTCCGCATGATCGCCGGCAGCTATCTGACCAAGCATCTGCTGACCGATTGGCGCGTGGGCCTGGACTGGTTCGCCCGCACGCTGATCGACTGGGACGCGGCCTCGAACGCGATGAACTGGCAATGGGTGGCGGGATGCGGGCCGGATTCCGCCCCCTATTTCCGTGTTTTCAACCCCGACACCCAGGCCGGAAAATTCGATGCCGCCGCGCGCTATCGCGACCACTGGCTGAAGCCTGATGCCAGGGGCGCGCAGGCTTTCGCCAGGGCGGCCCCGCGGTCGTGGCAGATCGATCTGGACCGGACGCCGATGCCTGCGATCTCTCTGTCGCAGGGCCGATCACGGGCGTTGACGGCTTACGAGGATTTCAAGGATTAGCATGATGAAGATGATCATCCTCTATTTCTCGACACTGATCGTGTTTCTTGCCGTGGATGTGGTGGGGATCAGATTTCTGATCCGGCCGATCTTCGAGCGTTCCATCGGCGATCTGCTGGCCGATCCGTTCCGGCTGGGCCCGGCTGCGGCCTTCTATGCCTTCTATGTGGTGGGGCTTTTGTATTTCGTTTCGGTCCCGGCCTTGCGGGACGGAGCGCCGGTGCAGGCTTTGCTGGCCGGCGCGCTGCTGGGGCTGATGTGCTATGGCACTTATGAATTCACCAGCCTTGCCATCATGCGCGACTGGTCATGGGCGCAGGTTGTCGCGGACACCGCCTGGGGCGGTTTTCTGACCGGGCTCTCGGCCTGGGCTGGTGTGACGATCGTCCGCATGGTCGGCTGATGCGGGCGCTGGTTCTGGGCGCTTCGGGCGGGATCGGCGCGGCGGTCTGCGATCGCCTGGCCCGGGACGGCGCCAGGGTGACGCGCCTGTCGCGCCGCGATGACGGGTTGGATCTGACAGACCCGACGACACCGGGCCCGCTGGCGGCCCGGCTGGAGCGGCCGTTCGATCTGATCTTCAACGCAACGGGCGCGCTGGTGATCGGCGGCCATGAACCGGAAAAAAGCTTCGCGGCAATCGACGCGCAGGCGATGGCGCGGCAATTCGCCCTGAACGCGACCGGCGTGGCGCTGGCGATCCGCCATTTTGCGCCGCTTCTGCGCGACAAGGGGCGGGCCGTCTTTGCCTCTCTGTCGGCGCGGGTCGGCTCGATCGGCGATAACGGGTTGGGCGGCTGGGTGTCCTATCGCGCAGCAAAGGCCGCGCAGAACCAGATCATCCGCACCGCCGCGATCGAATGGCAGCGGCGCAATCCCGACAGCATCTTCGTCGCGCTGCATCCGGGCACGGTCGAGACACCCCTGACCGCAAAATATGCCGCCCGCTATCGGACCATCACGCCCGACCGCAGCGCCCGCGCGCTGCTGGACGTGATCGCCGGGCTGACGGCGCGGGACAGCGGCGGGTTTCGCGACTGGAAGGGCGAGGTGGTGCCGTGGTGATCGGCCTGGCCGTCGCAAGGGACGTGACAGCCTGACGGGCGCCCGCCGCCCGCGCCGGCGCTGCGAACGGCCTAGTCGCCGTCGCGGCTGAGCCTTCGGGTCAGGCGCAGCGAGGCGGCATAGGGCAGGGCGCGGATCAGCTTCAACGTCCGGGTCAGGCGATGCGGAAAATGGATCTCGAACTGCTTGCCGGCGAGCCCTTTCATGATCGCGGCGGCGGCCTTGTCGGCCGGCATGATGGCCGGCATCCGGAACCGGTTCCTGCGCGTCATCCGGGTGTCGACGAAGCCGGGGCAGATCAGCCGGACATCCACATCCGGTCGTTCGGCGCGCAGGCTTTCGGCCAGATTGATCACCCCGGCCTTGGTCGCGGAATAGATCTGGCCCTGCGGCAGCCCGACATAGCCTGCGACCGATCCGCACAATGCCAGCTGACCGTGCTTGCGCAGCAGCCTCGGTCCGACCTGTGCGATGTGAAAGCTGCCGGTCAGGTTCACGGTGACAAGCTGCGCGGCCTTCTCCGGATCCAGATCGGCGATCCGTCCGGGATCGTAAAGCGCCGCCAGATGCACGATCCGGTCCAGCTTGCCGCCCGCGGCGATCGCCGCCGCCGCGGCCTCGATCGAGGCGCGGTCGGCCACGTCGAGCGGCAGGATTTCGGCCTCGCCGGCTTCGGCCGCGACCTCTGCCAGCTTGTCCCTGCCGCGTGCCGACAGGATCAGATCCGCCCCTTCGCGGGCATAGGCCAGCGCCAGTTCGCGGCCGATCCCGTCGCTGGCGCCGATGATCCAGATCCGTTCAGCCATGGGACATGCGATATTGAATGACATCGGTGCGCCCGACGCTGAACGACGCGGCGCAGGCGGCAAGATAGAAACGCCAGACGCGGATGAATCCCTCGTCAAATCCCATCTCGCGGATCCGGGGCAGGCTTTCGTCGAAGCGGGCCAGCCAGTCGCGCAGGGTACGCGCATAATCCAGCCCGAAGTTGAACGTCTCCTCGATACGCAGCCCGACCGCCCGCGCCTCGGCCTCGAACCGGGTGGGCGAGGGCAGCATTCCACCGGGAAAGATGAAGCTGCGGATCATGTCGGGTCCGGCGCGATAACGGTCGAAATAGCGGTCGGCCACGGTGATCGTCTGCACCATCGCCCGGCCCTTCTGCGACAGGACCTGCGCCAGCTTGCCGAAATAATCGCGCCAGTAGCGTTCGCCGACCGCCTCGAACATCTCGATCGAGACGACATGATCGAAACGGCCGCTTTCGTCGCGGTAATCCTGCAACGCGATCTCGGCATTGCCGTCCAGCCTGCGCCGCGCGTATTCGGCCTGCTCGACCGACAGGGTCAGGCCCTTGGGCGCGAAATCGCCCCGCGACAGGGCGCGCTCGGCAAAGCCGCCCCAGCCGCAGCCGATTTCCAGCAGCCGCCCCGATTCGCCGGCCAGATTGTCGATGATGCGATCGTATTTTCGCTGCTGCGCGGCGCCCAGATCATCGCCATCGCTGAACAGCGCCGAGGAATAGGTCATGCTGGGATCCAGCCACAGCGAATAGAAATCGTTGCCCAGATCGTAATGCGCCGAGATATTGCGCCGCGCCCCGGTTCGGGTGTTGCGGTTCAGCACATATAATGCCCGCAGCGCCAGCATCCGCAGGCGGTTGCCATAGATATACCGCTCCAGCGCGTCCTCGTTCAGCAATGCCAGCGTCAGCAATGCCTCGAGGTCGGGGGTGTCGCACCAGCCGTCGCGATAGGCCTCGGTCATGCCGATGTCGCCCTTGGCGGCCAGCGCCGGAATGGTGCGCCAATCATGCACGATCAGCGCGGCCTCCGGCCCCGGAGCGGTGCCGCCGAAATGATGGACCTCGCCCTCGGGCGTGACGACGCGCAAGGTGCCGAGCCGCACCTTGCGGGCGGTGTCAAGAAATTCTCGTGTCAACCGGCGCTGAAACAACATGAACGACCCCCCAGTTCTTTCATTCTTCCCCGTCGCGATCCAGACCGGTCGCCTCTGACCTGCGGCCGGGACGCTGCGGCGGTTTTGGCAGATAACGAAGTCCACGGGCACGAAGTTTCACGGCCTGCCAGTGGATCAGGCCTATCACCTTCTGCGCCTGGAAAGGATGGCTCAGGGCGGCCCGGCGCAGTGCCGCCCGGTCCAGGGATTGCGCCGGCCCGACCATCGAGGTTCCCAATTGCCGGCTGCCCTCCGCGCTGGTCCAATCCACCCAGGCGCCGAAGCGGCCCGGCCCGCTGTCGAAGCGAAACAGATAGCGACCTTCGCGCGGCAGGAACGGCGAGACGTGGAAAATCTTTTCGCCCCCAAGCCGGTCCTCGCGGCGGATCGGCCCCCGGTCGGGCCGGTGGCACAGATAGAAATGCCGCTCGCCGAAGGTATTGGATACCTCGGCCAGCACCGCGCGCAGGTCCTGCCGGTCATCGCGGCACAGCCAGAAGCTGACCGGGTTGAAGCCATAGCCCGACGTGCGCGGTGCGGTGATCAGTGTCACCTCGCGCGCCTCGGCCAGTCCCGCATCCGACAGCACCCCCAGGATGAAATCGCGCAGGGATGTGCCGTCGCGATCACCGTAATCCCGGCGCCGCAGCGACCACAATCCGGGCCGGTCGATGGCCAGCGGCAGATCGCCTGCATCGATCCGGTCCACGGGCAGCGCCAGAAACGTGGTGCGATAGCGGAATTCGCGCGCCACGTCGCCGCGCCTGCCGTGCCAGATCCGGGCGGGTATCAGCGCGCCGTCCCACAGATCCGTCATGCGGCCTGCGCCTCGTCGGCCCAGGGGTCCTGTCCCAGAGGCCAGGCGATTCCCATCGCCTGCGCCACCCGCAGCGCCGACAGCAGTCCGTCCTCGTGAAAGCCGTATCGCGTCCATGCCCCGGCATAATAGACCCCGCCGCGCCCCTGAATCGAGGGCAAACGAACCTGCGCCGCCATCGTGGCCGTATCGAATTGCGGATGCGCCATGAGCGCCTCGTCATGGATGCCGCGCGGCTCGGTTTCCGGATTCAGGGTCACGATCAGAGGGCTTTCCGTTTTCAGGTTCTGAAGCCGGTTCATCCAGTAGGACAGGCTGACCGGCTGGTGCGGGTCAGGCCGTCGCCGCGCCGTGATATAGTTCCAGGCGGCCCAGGCGGCGCGGCGTCGCGGCATGAAGGCCGGATCGCTGTGCAGCACCATCCGGTTGGGCTGCGTGCGAAACACCGACAGGACGGCCCGCTCCTCGGCGTCGGGATGATCCAGCATCTCCAGCGCCTGCGGGGCGTGGCAGGCAAAGACCGCGCGGTCGAAACGCTGGGGCCCGTGGGGGCTGACGACGGTGACGCCCTCCTTGTCCCGGATCACGCGGAAAACCGGCGCGGCCAGCGCGACGCGCGCCTTCAGCCGTGTCAGGATCGCATCGACATAGGCCCGCGCGCCGCCGGTCACGGTCAGCCAGTTCGGCTGCCCCGATGGCGACAGCAGACCGTGATTGTCGAAGAACCGCACGAAGCTGGCGGCCGGGAAATCCAGCATGGCGCGCGAGGGGGTGGACCAGATCGCCCCCGAGATTGGCAGCAGGAACATGTCGCGGAAATCCGCGCCCAGCCGCAATTCATCCAGCATCGCGCCCAGCGAATGACCGCTGGCGCCAAAGCGCGTCGCGTGGCGGAAGAAACGCAGGATGTCGCGCAGCATCAGCAGGTGGCGCGGATCGACGGCCCGCCGCCTCTGCGCGAACAGGGCCGCGGTGTTGCCGGTGCCGTATTCGTAGCGGCCATTCCCGAAACTGGCCGAGAAGGTCATGTCCGACGGCTCCAGCGCCACCCCCAGATGTTCCAGCAAAGGCACGAACAGCGGATAGGTGCGGCGGTTGCAGACGATGAAGCCGGTATCGACGCGGGCGCCCATCGCCTCGACCGTGCGGGTATGGCCGCCGGCACGAGGCTCGGCCTCGAAAAGGGTCACGTCATGATGCGAATCCAGAAGCCACGCGGTGCCAAGCCCGGATATGCCGCTGCCGATCACGGCGATACGGCGGCGGGGGCCCGGCAGGGCCGGCCGGGCTTCGCGGGGATGGGCAAGTCTGGTCACGAGGCTTCTCCTGCTGTCGGAACCAGACACGGCTGCCGGTGCGAAAATGGTGCAAGGCGCGCAGATTTTGCGATCCGTCGCAAAGCGGCCCTGCGCGCGACGATCCGGATTTTCCGCCCTCAGTCCAGCGGCTTCAGGCCGGCCTCGATCTGTGACCGGCGATCTTCCAGGAACGGCGGCAGCGACAGCGTCGTGCCCATCGTGTCGCGCGGCTCGTCGGCATCGAAGCCCGGTCCGTCGGTGGCAAGTTCGAACAGGTTGCCCGCCGGCTCGCGGAAATAGAGCGAACGGAAATAGAAGCGGTCGATCTCGCCCGACGTGGCGACGCGGGCGGCGCCGAGACGTTCGGCCCAGCCGCTTAGCGCAGCCTTGTCGGGCACGCGGAAGGCCACGTGATGCACGCCGCCCGCGCCAAGCCGTGCCCGGGGCAGGCCGGGCTGGACGGCGACATGCAGTTCCGCCGCCGCCCCGCCCGCCCCCATCTCGAAGACATGGACCTGCCCCGCGCCGTCGGGGGCGGGATAGTCGCGGACGCGGCGCATCTTCATCACTGTTCTCAGCAGGGCTTCGGTCGGGGCCAGTTCGGCCACCGAGATCGTGACCGGCCCCAGGCCGTGGATGCGGTGCTCGGCCGGAACCGGGCTGTCGGGCCAGGGCGTGCCCTCGGGGTCGGGCGCGGCGATCAGTCGCAGGCGCTGGCCTTCGTGATCTTCCAGATCCATCCCTGCGCGGCCGTCGATCAGGGTGACGCCACCATGCGGGACACCGCTGTCGCGCAGCCGCGAGGCCCAGTAATCCAGACCCGATTCGGCCACGCGCAGGCCGGTCAGGCTGATCGAATTGGTGCCGCGCCGGTCTTTTGCGGCCGGTAGATCGAAAAAGGTGATGTCGGTTCCCGGATTGCCCGCGCCGTCGGCGTAAAACAGATGATAGGCCGAGACATTGTCCTGATTGACCGTCTTCTTGACCCGGCGCAGGCCCAGGATCCGGGTGTAGAAGCGGTTGTTGCCGGGCGCGTCGGCGGTGATTGCCGTCAGATGGTGAAGTCCGGTCAGTTGCATGGGCTATTCCTCGGGTTTTCTCTCTGGCGCCCTGTCTGGCGGCCGGGGGCTTGTCCGCGCCGGGCGAAGGGCACAGGATGGTCCGGCCGCGATGAAACAGCGTCGGGCAAGGGGGTGATCATGCTGGTGGATCCGAATGCGCCGTTCTTCCGGCCGCTCTGGGTGCGTGTCCTCTGTGTCATTCTGCCGCTGATCTGGGCGGTGGTCGAGCTGCGGTCGGGCGCAGTGTTCTGGGCGATCCTGTTCGGCGCGGCGGGGTTGTATCTTGGGTTCGAATTGTTCCTGCGCCGCAAGGGCGATTAGCGGGATAACCCCGGGGCGCCCTCGATCCAGGCAAAACCGTTGGCGGGCAGCGACAGGATCCCCTCGCCCAGCATGGCCGAGGATGGACCGGTCAGGGCCGTGGCGTCGGTTTTCAGCCGAACCGGCCTTGCCGACAGGTTGAAGACACATGTCACGGCCTGTCCCTCGTGATCGCGGCGGAAGGCAAGGATCGGCTCGGCCAGCTCCAGAAACTCGGTCCTGCCCCATCGCAGCGCCGGCGTGGCCTTGCGAAACGCGATGATCGCGCGATAGGCGGCCAGCACGCTGTCATTGTCGGCCTGCTGGCCCGCGACTGCGCGCGCGGCCTGCGGTTCCTTGACCGGCAGCCAGGGGATCCCGGTCGAGAAGCCCGCATTGGCCTGCGTCCTGTCCCAGACCATCGGCGTGCGGCAGCCGTCGCGTCCCCTGACCTCGGGCCAGAAACGCAGCGCCGGGGGGTCGGTCAGTTCGGCATAGACCAGATCGGTTTCGGTCTGGCCCAGTTCCTCGCCCTGATAAAGGCTGATCGCGCCGGGAAACGACAGCAGCATCGCCGCCGATTGCCGGGCCAGCGCGTCGGGGTCGGTGGCATGGCCGGCCCAGCGGGTGACGTGGCGAACCACGTCATGGTTCGAGAAGGACCAGCAGGAATGACCGTCGGGGGCGCCTTTGCGGACGCCCTCGATCGTCTTGCGGAAATGCGCCGCGGTGAAGTCGGGGCTGAGCATCTCGAAGCTGTAGCACATGTGCAGCCGGTCGTTTCCGGCGGTGTATTCGGCCATGATGTCGATGGCGGTCTGGCCGCCATCGCCGACCTCGCCCACCATCATGCGGCCGTCATATTCGTCGGTCAGCGCCCGCATCCGTTTCAGGAAGGCGATGTTGTCGGGCCGGTTCTTGGAATAGATGTGGCGTTGATAGCCATAGGTTTCGGGCCCGTCATGGTCGGGATTGGGCGGGTTGTCGCGCAACCTGTCGTCGTGGAAATAATAGTTCACCGTATCCAGCCGAAATCCGTCCACGCCTCGTTCCAGCCAGAAACGCATCGTGTCCAGCAGCGCGTCCTGCACCGGCCTGTGGTGGAAATTCAGATCCGGCTGCTGGATCAGGAAATTGTGCAGGTAATACTGGCGCCGTCGCGGCTCCCATTCCCAGGCCGGGCCGCCGAAGACCGAGGGCCAGTTGCTGGGCGGCGTGCCGTCCGGGTTTGGTTCCGCCCAGACATACCAGTCGGCCCTGGGGTTCCCGCGGTCCTGGCGCGACTGCTCGAACCAGGGATGCTTGTCGCTGGTATGGCTGAGAACCTGGTCGATGATCACCTTCAGCCCCAGGTCATGAGCGCGGGCAACCAGCGCGTCGAAATCCGCGATCGTGCCGAACAGCGGGTCGATGCCGGTATAGTCGGACACGTCATAGCCCATGTCCTTCATCGGCGAGGTGAAGATCGGCGACAGCCAGATCGCGTCGGCGCCCAGATCGGCCACATGGCCCAGCCGCCGCGCGATCCCCTTCAGATCGCCGATCCCGTCGCCGTCGTCGTCCTGAAAGCTGCGCGGATAGATCTGGTAGATCACGGCGTCGCGCCACCATTCTTTCATTGGAAACCCCGGCCATGACCTGTGTGTTGGGGTCAAGTCATGCATGAGAGTAGCCGGAAGGCCAACCGGAGTTTAGCGTCAAGCCAGACATTGCCCGAATCTTCGCGGCGGTTAGAGTGGGGACCATGGGAAAGACCGACCAGCCTTGCCCGCTGAACAGGCACGATCTGGATCTGCTGAGCGCGGGTCGTCACGATCGACCCTTCGACATCCTCGGCCCGCACGCCCAGGGGCGGCAGAATCGGATCGTGGCGTTCATGCCCGATGTCTCCGCGCTAGGCGTCGTCACGCAGGCCGGCGGCGAGATCGCAATGGAACGTGTCGAGGGCGACGTGTTCGCGGCGGTGGTTCCCGCCGGCCCATACCGGCTGAAGGCCAGATCGGGCGGCGGCGTGGAATGGGAATTCGACGATCCGTATCGCTTCGGCCCGGTTCTGGGCGATGTGGACCGCTATCTGATCGGCGAGGGAACGCATCGTCAATTGTGGCAGGCCCTCGGCGCGCATGTGATGGCGCATGAGGGCGCGCAGGGCACGCATTTCGCGGTCTGGGCGCCCAATGCCCGGCGCGTCTCGGTCATCGGGCAGTTCAATCACTGGGACGGTCGCCGCCATCCGATGCGGCGGGTGGGCGACAGCGGCGTCTGGGAAATCTTTCTTCCGGGCATCGCCGAAGGCGCGCTTTACAAATACGAACTGGTCGGCGCCGATGGCGGCGTCCTGCAGAAGGCCGATCCGGTCGGCTTCGGCAGCCAGCATCCGCCCGAAAAGGCCAGCGTCGTGCGCGACATTTCCGGATATGGCTGGGGCGACGCGGCCTGGATGGCTGGCCGCGCCGAGGCCCAGGACCGGACCGCCCCGATCAGCGTCTACGAGGTGCATCTGGGATCCTGGCGGCGGCGGTGGGACGATCATGGCCGGCCCCTGTCCTACAAGGAGCTTGCCCGCGATCTGATTGCCTATGTCAGCGATATGGGTTTCACCCATCTGGAACTGCTGCCGATCAGCGAATTCCCCTTCGACGGCTCATGGGGCTATCAGCCGGTGGGGCTTTATGCGCCGACGATCCGGTTCGGGCCGCCGCATGAATTCCGCGATCTGGTCGAGGCCGCGCACGAGGCCGGGATCGGCGTGTTGCTGGACTGGGTGCCGGGCCATTTCCCCACCGACGGGCACGGGCTGGCCCGCTTCGACGGCACGCCGCTTTACGAACATGCCGACCCGCGCGAAGGGTTCCATCAGGACTGGAACACGCTGATCTTCAATTACGGCCGAACCGAGGTCCGGAACTACCTGATCGCCAACGCCCTGTATTGGCTGAAGGAATATCATCTCGACGGGCTGCGCGTGGATGCGGTGGCCTCGATGCTGTATCGCGATTATTCACGCAAGGCCGGCGAATGGGTGCCCAACAGGCATGGCGGGCGGGAAAACCTGGAGGCCATCGCCTTCATCCAGGCCATGAACGTCGTCACCTATGGCGAGGTGCCCGGCATCATGAACGTGGCCGAGGAAAGCACGTCTTTCCCCAAGGTCTCGGCCCCGGTCGATGCGGGGGGGCTGGGCTTCGGCTTCAAGTGGAACATGGGCTGGATGAACGACACGCTGCGCTACATGCAGCAGGATCCGGTCCATCGCAAATATCACCACGATCAGATGACCTTCGGCCTGATGTATGCGTTTTCCGAGAATTTCGTCCTGCCGATCAGCCATGACGAGGTGGTCCATGGCAAGGGCAGCATGTTGCGCAAGATGCCCGGCGACGAATGGCAGCAATTCGCCAACCTGCGCGCCTATTACGGCTTCATGTGGGGTCATCCGGGCAAGAAGCTGTTGTTCATGGGCTGCGAATGGGGTCAGCCCGAGGAATGGAACCACAATGGCGAACTGAACTGGCACGCCGCCGGGCAGCCGCTGCACAAGGGTGTGCAATCGCTGGTCCGCGATCTGAACCGGCTTTATCGCGAAACGCCTGCGCTGCATGTCAAGGATTGCGATGCCGAGGGGTTTCAGTGGATCGCCACCGACCCGGCGCAATCGACCTATGCCTGGGTCCGGCGCGGCGGGGATGGCGACAGGCCGGTCGTGGTCCTGTGCAACTTTACCCCGGTCCCGCGCGATGGGTTCAGGATCGGCGTCCCGCAGAAGGGCCGCTGGCGCGAGGCGATCAACACCGACGCCGAAATCTACGGCGGCAGCGGCACCGGCAATCTGGGCGGGATCCAGGCGGACGGTCCGCCGCAGGACGGCCAGCCGGCTTCGGCCGAGGTCGTCCTGCCGCCGCTGTCGGTGGTCATTCTCGTGGCCGAGTGAGTTTTCAGGAGGGGAGTTTCGAAGATGGCAGAGACGAAAAGACTGAACCGCCGCGCGATGGCCTTCGTGCTGGCCGGGGGGCGTGGAAGCCGGCTTAAGGAACTGACCGACCGGCGCGTGAAGCCCGCCGTCTATTTCGGCGGCAAGACCCGGATCATCGATTTCGCGCTGTCGAACGCGATGAATTCCGGCATTCGCAAGATCGCCGTGGCCACGCAATACAAGGCCCACAGCCTGATCCGCCACGTCCAGCGCGGCTGGAACTTCTTTCGCGCCGAACGCAACGAATTCATGGACATCCTGCCCGCCAGCCAGCGCCTGTCCGAGGAACATTGGTATCGCGGCACCGCCGATGCGGTCACGCAGAACATCGACATCGTGGACAGTTATGATGTCGACTACATCGTCATCCTGGCCGGCGATCACATCTACAAGATGGATTACGAGGTCATGCTGCGCGAACATGTCGAAAGCGGTGCGGACGTCACCATCGGCTGCCTGACCGTTCCGCGGATGGAGGCCACGGCCTTCGGCGTGATGGCGGTGGACACGGCCGGGCGCATCACCTCGTTTCTCGAAAAGCCCGCCGACCCGCCGGGCACGCCCGACGATCCCGACAAGGCGCTGGCCTCGATGGGGATTTACGTCTTCAGATGGGATTTCCTGCGCGACCTGCTGACAAAGGATGCCGAGGATCCGGATTCCAGCCATGATTTCGGCAATGATCTGATCCCCGACATCGTGAAGAACGGCAAGGCGATGGCGCATCGGTTCGACGATTCCTGTGTGCGCGCGCCGGGCGCGCCGGCCTACTGGAAGGATGTGGGCACCGTCGACGCCTTCTGGCAGGCCAATATCGACCTGACGAATTTCACCCCCGAGCTGAACCTCTGGGACACCGAATGGCCGATCTGGACCTATTCCGAAAGCGTGCCGCCCGCCAAGTTCATCCATGACGAAAAGGATCGGCGCGGGATCGCGGTGTCGTCGATGGTATCGGGCGGATGCGTCATCTCGGGCACCGAGATCCGCAATTCGCTGCTGTTCACCCAGGTCCATACCAATTCCTATGCCTCGCTGGATCACGTCGTGGCGCTGCCCTATGTGACCGTCCATCGCCGCGCGCGGCTGACCAAGGCGGTGGTGGATGCCGGCGTGGTCATCCCCGAGGGCCTTGTCGTGGGCGAGGATTCGCGCGAGGACGCGAAATGGTTTCGCGTCAGCGAGGGCGGCGTCACGCTGATCACGCAGGACATGCTGGACAGGCGGGCGGCCTCTCTTTGATGCGGGTGCTGTCGGTCGCCTCGGAATGCGCGCCGCTGGTCAAGACCGGCGGGCTGGCGGATGTGGCGGGCGCGCTGCCCGCCGCGCTGGCCGCCCGGGACGTGCGGATGCGGACGCTGCTGCCGGGTTATCCGGCGGTGATCGGGGCGCTGAAGGATGGCGCGGCCGTCCAGACCTTCGACGACCTTTTCGGCGGCCCCGCCACGCTGCTGGCCGGTCGCGCTGCGGGGCTGGATCTGCTGGTCATCGACGCGCCCCATCTTTATGCGCGGCCGGGCAATCCCTATCTGGGCCCGGACGGGCGCGACTGGCCCGACAATCCCGAACGCTTTGCCGCGCTGTCGTGGGTTGGCGCGCGGATCGCGGCCGATGGCGCGGCGGAATGGCGGCCGCAGATCGTCCATGGCCACGACTGGCAGGCCGGGTTCGTGACCGAATATCTGCGGCAGATGCCGGCTTCGGACGTGCGCAGCGTGCTGACCATCCACAACATCGCCTTCACCGGCAATGCCGATCCCGGCCGGCTTCACGCGCTGCGGCTGGATCCGGCGCGGTTTCACAGCGATGGCTATGAATATTGGGGGATGATTTCGGCGCTGAAGGCCGGGCTGGTCGGGGCGGATGCGCTGACGACCGTATCACCCACCTATGCCCAGGAATTGATGACCCCGGAATTCGGCATGGGACTGGACGGCGTGATGCGCCACCGGCGCGCGGCACTGACCGGTATCCTGAACGGCATCGACGAATCGGCCTGGGATCCGGCCACCGATCCCGCGATCACCAATTACAGGCGTCCGCGTGGCAAGGCCGCCAACAAGGCCGCCCTGCGGGCCGAGTTCGGCCTGCCCGATGCCGATGGCCCGCTTTGCGTCATCATCTCGCGCATGACCCAGCAGAAGGGGCTGGATCTGCTGCTGGAGGCGCTGCCTGCGCTGATAGACGAGGGCGGGCAACTGGCGGTGCTGGGTTCGGGCGATCCGCAGCTTGAAAACGCCTTCCGCGCGGCCGCCCTGGCCGATCACATCGCCGTCCGCATCGGCTATGACGAGGCACTGTCCCACCGGATGATCGCGGGGGGCGATGCGATCCTGGTCCCGTCGCGCTTCGAGCCTTGCGGCCTGACCCAGCTTTACGGGCTGCGCTACGGCACCGTGCCACTGGTCGCGCTGACCGGCGGGCTGGCCGATACCGTCATCAACGCCTCGCCCGCCGCACTGGCACGTGGTGTGGCAACAGGCATCCAGTTCAGCCCGGTCGATGCCGCAACGCTGCGGAACGCGCTGTCGCGCCTGTGCACCCTTTACAAGACCCCGCAAACATGGTCCCGAATCCAGGCGAATGCGATGGCGCAACCTGTCGGCTGGGATCAATCCGCGCAGGCCTATGCCGACCTCTATGCCGGGCTGACGACGACCAGATGAAAAATCCGATTGCGATGAAGGCCGGCCGCCCGACGCCGCTGGGGGCCACGTTCGACGGCGCGGGCGTGAATTTCGCCCTGTTCTCGCAGCATGGCGCGCGCGTGACATTGTGCCTGTTCGACGAGCGCAACCGCGAGACCGGGCGGATCGACCTGCCCGAACGCGATGGCCATGTCTGGCACGGCTATGTGGCCGGGCTGCGGCCGGGGCAACGCTATGGCTTTCGTGTCCATGGCCCCTATGACCCGCATCAGGGCCACCGGTTCAATCCCAACAAGCTGCTGATCGACCCCTATGCCAAGCGCCTGACCGGCAGCCCGCGCAATCATGACGCGCTGTTCGGCTATCGCGCCGGCCACGCCGACGAGGATCTCAGCTTCGATCGCCGCGACAGCGCCCAGTACATGCCCAAATGCGTCGTCGTCGATCCCAGCTTTTCGTGGGGCAAGGACCGTCCGCTGCGGACGCCCTGGACCGAGACCGTGATCTACGAGGCGCATGTGAAGGGTCTGACCGCCGGACGCAAGGACATTCCGGCCCGCGGGACGTTCCTGGCCATGGCCTCGGATCCGATTCTCGATCACCTGAACGCGCTTGGCGTCACCGCGATCGAATTGCTGCCGGTCCACGCCTTTGCCGATGACCGTTTCCTGACCGACAAGGGGCTGACGAATTACTGGGGCTACATGTCCTATGGCTTCTTCGCGCCCGAGCCGCGCTACATGTCGGGCGGCGACATCGCCGAATTTCAGCAGATGGTCGCGCGGTTCCACAAGGCCGGCATCGAGGTGATCCTGGACGTGGTCTACAACCACACCGCCGAGGGCAACCGGATGGGGCCGACCTTGTCCTTTCGCGGGCTCGACAACGCCTCTTACTACCGGCTGGGCGAGGATCGGCGCTATTACGTCAACGATGCTGGCACCGGAAACGTGCTGGATCTGGACAATCCCTTCGTGCTGCGACTGGTGATGGATTCGCTGCGCTACTGGGTCGAGACGATGCATGTCGACGGATTCCGTTTCGATCTGTGTTCGGTTCTGGGGCGCACGCAGGGCGTCTTCGACCGCGACGGACCATTCTTTCGCGCGGTGCGTCAGGATCCGGTGCTGAATCGCGTCAAGCTGATCGCCGAGCCCTGGGATATCGGGCCCGGCGGCTATCAACTGGGCGCCTATCCCGAGCCCTTCGCGGAATGGAACGACCGGTTTCGCGACCAGGTGCGCGGCTTCTGGCGCGGCGATGCGGGTCTGGTGGGAAAGCTGGCCAAGCGCGTGGCCGGATCAGCCGCGCGGTTCGACCATGACGGCCGGCCCGCAACCTCGACCGTCAACTTCGTCGCCGCCCATGACGGCTTCACGCTGATGGATACGGTCAGCTACGAGCACAAGCACAACGAAGCCAATGGCGAGGAAAACCGCGACGGCCACGACCACAACCTGTCGGGCAATTGCGGGGTCGAGGGGCCCTCGGATGATCCCGCCGTGGCCGAATGCCGCGCAAGGCGGCGGCGCAACCTGATGGCGACGCTGCTTTTGTCGCAGGGCACACCGATGATCCTGGCGGGCGACGAGCTGGGAAATTCGCAGGGCGGAAACAACAACGCCTATTGCCAGGACAACGAGATCGGCTGGGTGGACTGGTCCCGATCGGACCCGGATTTTCTGGATTTCTGCCGCCGCGCCATCGCCTTCCGCAAGGCCCAGCCGATCCTGCGGCAGCGGCGCTTCCTGCACAGCCAGCCGCGCGAACAGGACGGCCTGCCCGACCTGTTCTGGCACCGCGCCGACGGCCAGCCGATGACCAGTGAAGACTGGGCCGACCCTGAATTGCGCCTGCTGGCGGCCGAGATGCGGATGGCCTCGGGGACACCGGATTACGCGGCCTTGCCGGGGGCGGTCTTCGTGGTCTTCAATGCCGGTCCCCAGACAAGTGTGCGCCTGCCCGACACCAATGGCGACGGGCCCTGGCGGCGGCGGCTGGACAGCGCCCGCGACGACGAGCCGGACGAACAGGCCGGCGGCGTGGAAACCATCGCCGAAAACAGTGTCGCGGCCTTCGTTCTGGCGCCGCCCCGGACCGCGGCGGGCTGATCATGGCTGGCCTGCGGCGGGTCGCGCGCTCTTTTCAAGGCCATCGAAAGCTGGCAACACGTTCTCGCGGTCCGGTTGCGGGAATCGCCGCCTGACCCGATCGCCCGCCGCTGCCGCAACCGCGCGGCACGCGGACCCGTGATCCGCGCCTACCCAGGATGAGGCCCGACGTGACCCAGCTTCCCTCTGCGCAAGACCTTCGTGACCGGATCCTGCATCACCTGACCCATACCCAGGGCCGGGGCGAGGAGTTCGCCTCGACCTTCGACTGGCGCCTTGCCGTCAGCTATACCATCCGCGACCTGATCGTGACGCCGTGGATGGCGGCGCTGCGCGGGGCGCGCGACCAGGGCGCCAAGCGGGTCTATTACCTGTCGATGGAATTCCTGATCGGCCGGATCCTGGGCGATGCGATCGTCAATCTGGGTCTCGACCAGCGGATGGACGAGGCACTGACGATGCTGAACCTCGACAAGCAGGAAATCCTTGACGACGAACCCGACGCGGCCCTTGGCAATGGCGGTCTGGGACGGCTTGCGGCCTGTTTCATGGAATCGCTGTCCTCGCTGTCGGTGCCGGCTTTCGGCTATGGCATCCGCTACGAACACGGCCTGTTCCGCCAGCGGTTCGAGGCGGGGCAACAGGTCGAGACGCCCGAGGATTGGCTGAACCAGCCCCATCCGTGGGAATTCGTGCGCCTCGATTACAGCTTCACGATCGGCTTCAAGGGCCATGTCGAGGATCTGGATGGCCGCGCGGTCTGGCATCCGGGCGAAAGCGTGATCGCGCGGGCCTATGACATGCCGGTGGTCGGCTGGCAGGGCGGCTGGGCCAACACGCTGCGGCTGTGGGGGGCGCATCCGACCACGCTGCTGGACCTGCGCCGCTTCAACGCCGGCGATCACACCGCGGCGGCCGAACCCGAGGCCCTGGCCCGCACGATCAGCCGCGTGCTCTATCCCGATGACGGCACGGAATCGGGCAAGGAATTGAGGCTGAAACAGGAATATTTCCTGACCTCGGCCGCGCTTCAGGACATCCTGCGCCGCTTTCTGGCCGAACATGACGATCTGTCGCAACTGCCCGACAAGGTGGCGATCCAGCTGAACGATACCCATCCCGCCATTGCCGGACCGGAACTGATGCGGCTGCTGATGGACGATCACGGGATGGATTTCACCACCGCCCGCGATCTGGCGCGCGGGGTGCTGAACTATACCAACCACACCCTGCTGCCCGAGGCGCTGGAACGCTGGTCCACCTGGCTGATGGGCCGGGTCCTGCCGCGTCACATGCAGATCATCCAGATGATCGACGACGATCACCGCACATCCAGCGGCCGGCCCGACCGGGTGGCCATCGTCGATCACGACGAGGTGCGGATGGGCGAACTGGCCTTCATCATGGCCGGCAAGGTGAACGGCGTCTCGGCCCTGCATACCGACCTGGTCAAGGACACTGTCTTCGCCGATCTGAACAAGCTGCATCCGGGGCGGATCGTGAACCAGACGAACGGCGTCACCCCCCGCCGCTGGCTGCGCATGGCCAACCCGGCCCTGGCGCGGCTGCTGGACGACACGATCGGCGAGGGCTGGACCGGCGATCTGGACCAGCTGGCCGGGCTGGAACCCCATGCCGGCGATCCGGCTGTCCTGGAACGCCTGCGCAAGGCCAAGCGCGCCAACAAGGTCTGGCTGGCCCAAGGGCTGCTGGCCGATCTGGGCGTGAAGGCCGACGCGGACGCGATCTTCGACGTGCAGATCAAGCGGATGCACGAATACAAGCGGCAATTGCTGAACATCCTGGAAGCGATCGCGCTGTGGCGGCGCATCCATGACAACCCCAACGGCGACTGGACGCCGCGCGTCAAGATCTTCGGCGGCAAGGCCGCTCCGGGCTATTGGCTGGCCAAGACGATCATTCACCTGATCAACGACGTGGCCTCCACGATCAATGACGACCCGGTCACGCGCGATCTGTTGCAGATCGCCTATCCGCCGAATTACAACGTCTCGATGGCCGAGGACCTGATCCCAGCCGCCGACCTGTCCGAACAGATCTCGACCGCGGGCAAGGAGGCCTCGGGGACCGGCAACATGAAATTCACCATGAACGGGGCGCTGACCATCGGCACGCTGGACGGTGCGAATGTCGAGATCCGCGAAAAGGTCGGGGCCGAGAATTTCTTCCTGTTCGGCCTGACCGCCGAGGAAGCGGCGGCCGAGGTCGCTCGCCCCGGCCATGCCCGCCGCGCCATCGAGGCCAGCGAGGATCTGAAAGCTGCCCTGCAGTTGGTGGCCGAGGGCCGGTTCTCGGGCGGGCGGGCGGATTCCTATTTCGCGCTGCTGGACCGGACCTGGAACGACGATCCCTTCCTCGTGGCATCCGATTTCGAGGAATATTTCGCGGCGCAGCGCCGGGTGGACGCGGCCTATCGCGACCAGGCGGAATGGGATCGCATGGCCTGTCTGAACATCGCCCGGTCGGGCTTTTTCTCGTCAGACCGGACCATCCGTGGCTACATGGCCGATATCTGGAACGTGAAACCGGTCACGATGTGAACCGGCGCAACGGGGGCGGCGCCCTGCCGTTCCGACAGTGTGCCGGCGCCGGCGCCGGGGCGCTGCCGGACGCGGATTGGGCGCAGGCGCACGCCTGGCTGAACCGCAAGGCTTGCCGTTCGCAAGGATCATGGCTCTGGTCACAGAGGCGCGGGGTCTGGTAAGCGGGGCCGGTGGATCGGCGGGGGTGGCATGGCGGATCAGGATACGGGTTCGGTCGCGATCGTGCGGCGCAAGGCGGCGACCGCGCCGCGCCACCTGCGGCAGGTTCTGTCGCTGCATGATTTCGAACCGCTGGCAAGGCGTCGCCTGCCGCGCTCGGTCTTCGGCTATGTCAGCGGCGGGGTCGAGGCCGAGGTGACGCTGCGCGCGAACCGCGCCGCCTTCGACCGGATCGCCCTGCAGCCGCGCATCCTGCGCGACGTGTCGGTCCGGTCGCAGCGGCTGGCCCTGTTCGGTCAGGATCATGCCGTGCCCTTTGCCGTCGCGCCGATGGGATTCAGTTCGCTGGCCGCCTATGATGGCGACGTGGCCCTGGCCAGGGCGGCGCGGCAGGCGGGCAGCTTCGCGATCTGTTCGGCCGCCACGCTGACGCCGCTGGAACGGGTCGCGACCGAGGGCGGCAGCGGCTGGTTTCAGTGCTACATTCCCGGCGACCGGGCCCGGATCGAGGGATTGCTGGCCCGCGTCGCGCAGGCCGGCTTTCACACCCTGGTCGTGACCGGCGACGTTCCCGTCGCGGCAAACCGCGAAAACAATGCCCGAAACGGATTCGACGCGCCGTTTCGCATCACGCCGCAACTGATCTGGCAGGGCCTGACCCATCCGCGCTGGACCATCGGCACGCTGGGCCGCGAGATGACCGCGCGCGGAATGCCGCATTTCGAGAACATGGAGGCGGTGCAGGGTCCGCCGCTGTTCTCGCGCGATCTGGTCCGTTCGACCATCGCGCGGGACCGGCTGAATTGGGACGACCTGCGCTTTATCCGCGACCGCTGGCAGGGGCGCCTGCTGGTCAAGGGCGTGCTGCATCCGGCCGATGCGCAGACGGCCGCCGAGGCCGGGTGCGACGGCATCATCGTGTCGAACCATGGCGGACGTCAGCTTGACGGCTCTGTCGCGACGCTGGAGGTGTTGCCCGCGATCCGCGCGGCGGTGCCCGACATGGCGGTGATCTTCGACAGTGGCATAAGGCGCGGCACCGACGTGCTGAAGGCGTTGATGCTGGGCGCCGATTTCACGCTGGTCGGGCGGCCGTTCCTGTATGCGGCGGCGAGCCACGGGGTCGAGGGCGTGCACCACGCGATGCGGCTGCTGGCCGATGAGGTCGATCGCGACATGGCGCTGCTGGGCGTGTGCAGCATCGCCGAGTTGCGCGATCAGATGCCGCTGCTGCTGCCGGCGGACTGGCGCGGCTGAGAACCGGCCCCGGCTTAGTACATGGCGATGCCGGGGAACAGGATCAGCATCGCCACGGCCAGCACCTGCAACAGGATGAAGGGCATCAGGCTGCGAAAGATCTCGCCCAGCGATATGTCGGGCGGGACGACCGATTTCAGGTAGAAGGCGGCCGGCCCGAAGGGCGGCGACAGGAAGCTGACCTGCATGTTCATCGCGAACAGCACCCCGAACCAGACCGGATCG
The DNA here is from genome assembly GCF_002413585.1 of Paracoccus sp. UBA5162. Classification (NCBI taxonomy): domain Bacteria; kingdom Pseudomonadati; phylum Pseudomonadota; class Alphaproteobacteria; order Rhodobacterales; family Paracoccaceae; genus Paracoccus; species Paracoccus sp. UBA5162. Next base: position 49,228 of record NZ_DHXG01000034.1, on the reverse strand, counting down.
AAGCCCAGCGTCTTGATGATCGGCACGAAGATCGGCATCGTCAGCAGCGCGATCCCCACCCAGTCCAGGAACATGCCCAGCACGAACAGGATCGCCATCATGAACAGGATGATGATCGTCGGGTTCTCGCTGATGCCGGTGATCAGTTCGGACACGAACTTGATCCCGCCCATCAGGTTGAAGACGCCAACCAGGGCCGAGGCGCCGATACCGATCCAGACGATCATGCCCACGGTCTGCAACGTCTGCATGGCGGCGCCACGCAGCAGCGACCAGGTGAATTCGCCGCGCAGCATCGTGGACAGCATGACCCCGGCGACGCCGACCGCGCTGGCCTCGGTGACCGAGGCGATGCCGCCATAGATCGAGCCCAGCACCATGATCACCACCACGATGGGCAGGAACAGCCCCTTCAGAAGCCGCAGCTTTTCGGCCAGCGGGACAGGTTCGCGGACCGGATCGGGAACGGCGCCCGGCGTCAGGTAGGCGCGGGCCAGCACATAGGACACATAGAACAGCGCCAGCATGAAGCCGGGGATGAAAGCCGCGGTGAACAATTCCCCGATCGAAACATTCGCGGTCAGCCCGTAGATGATCAGCACGATCGAGGGCGGAACCATGGTGCCCAGGCTGCCGCCGGCGCAGACCACGCCGATGGCCAGGCGGCGGTCATAGCCCTGTCGCAGCATCTGGGGCAGGGCGATCAGGCCCAGAAGCACGATCTCGCCGCCGATGATGCCGGACATGGCGGCCAGGATGACGGCCACGAAGATCGTCTGCACCGCGACGCCGCCCCGGATACGGCCCCCGATCAGGCGCATCGCGTCGAACAGATCGCGCGCGATGCCGCTGCGGTCCAGGATCGCGGCCATCAGCACGAACATCGGCACCGACACGAAGACGAAGCTGGAGACGAAGGAATAGACCCGGCTGGTGATCAGCGGCACGACGTTCGGGCCGAACCAGCCAAGCGCGAAGATCAGCGTGACCAGCAGCGTCACGAAGGCCAGCGGAATACCCGTCACCAGAAGCGCCAGCAGCATCACGAACAGCAGGCCCGTCCCGGCCTCGATGCCCATCGATTGCAGCGAACCGAAAATCTCCATCAGCGGCGCGCCCTTGCGTAATTCACGGCGAGGATCACGAATTGCACGGCCATCACGGCCAGCGCGATCATCAGCAGGATCTTCAGGATGCCCGGATAGGGCGGGTTCCACGCGCTGCCCGAGGTTTCCAGGCGAAAGCTGCCATCTGGCCGCCATGCCGCGCGCTTGACCATCTGCCAGGCCGCCCATGCAAAGGCACCCGCCGACAGCGCGCAGACGGTCGAGATGACGATGTCGAACAGCCGCCGGATGCGCGGCGGCAGGATGTCGTAGATTAGAACGACGCGGATATGGCGGTCGCGAGAGGCGCAGAGGATGCCGCCGAAGACGAAGGCCGTGGCGCAGAGGAACACCGTCGTCTCATGTGCCCAGATGGTCGGCGAATTGAAGACATAGCGCAGGATCACCTCCTGGATCAGGATCAGCATCGAGGCGACCAGACCAAGCGCGGGCAGGATCGCCACGCGGTCGATCCAGCGGCCGAAGGCGCCTGCTTCGGGAATCGCGTGATGGTCCTCTCGGACGATCTCTTCCGGCTCGGTCATCTTCGCCCTCCGCTGCTGCGGGACCGGGCGACGCATGGCCGCCCGCTCCCTGGCGCTTATTGCTGAACCAGACCCTTCTCGTTCAGATAGGCGGTCAGCGTGTCATAGACCTTCTGCGCGGCGGGCGATTGCGAGGCCACCTTTTCCCACTCGCCCATCGCGATCTTGCGGAACTTGGCGCGTTCTTCGTCGGACCAGTCGTGAATCATGATCTTCCCGCCTTCCTTGGCGGCGGCGACGGCCTTTTCGTCCGCCTCGGCCAGCGCCTTGATCTGGCGCTGCGCAAAATCCGCGACAGATTGCGTCATCACCTGCTGAAGATCCTCGGGCAGTTCGTCCCACTTGGCCTTGTTCATCGAAATTTCGACCAGGGGCAGCGAATGGAAGCCCGGATAGACCGGATGCGGCGCCACGTCGTTCAGCCCCTGCGCCTGATTGGTCGAAAAGACCGAATAATCGGCGGCGTCGATCACATTCTTGTCCAGCGAGGTAAAGACCTCGGAGCCCGGCAGGTTCACCGGGGCCGCCCCGGCCGCGGCAAAGACCTCTTGCACCAGCCCTTCGGGCGCGCGCATCTTCAGGCCCTTCAGGTCGTCCACGCCGTCCAGCGGCTTGGCGCTGACAAAGGCTTCAAGGCCGGGCGTGGTGGCGCCGATGAATTGCAGGCCATAGGGGTTTTCGATCTCGTTCAGCAACTCCTTGCCGCCGCCATTGGCGACGAAATCCAGCATCTGCTGCGGATCGGACCATGCGCCGACCGGGTTGCCCATCAGCCCGAAGGCCGGGTCCTTGCCGGCGAAATAGCTGAGGTCGGTGACGTGGCCGTCGATGATCCCGGTCGCGATGGCGTCCTGGGTTTCGTTATAGGCGACGATCGAATCGACCGGCAGCAGGTCGATCGCGATCCTGCCATCCGATTTCTGGGCCACATCCTCGACCCAGGTCTTCTGCAACTCGAAATTCGGGTTGCCGGCCGGGTCCGAGGACTGGAACTTGAATTCGTATTCGGCGGCAAGGGCGGGCGCGGCCAGGGCCATGACGGCGGTGGCGGCCAGAAGCGTCCGGCGGGTCAGGTTGGTCATTCTTTCTCTCCTCCTGTGGCAGTCGTCACGGCCGCCAGCGCGGCGACCGCGATTTCGGTGATCCGGTCGGGCGGATTGGCCACGTCGATCCAGATCGCGTTTTCGGTCGTGGTATCAGGTGGCTGCAAGGCGGCCAACTGGCTGTCGATCAGGCTTGCCGGCATGTAATGGTCGCGCCGCGCCTGCATCCGGGCGGCGATGATGTCGCGGTCGCCGTGCAGGAACACGATGTCCAGCGGTCCGGTCCTTGCCCGCAGCCGGTCGCGATGCGCACGCCCAAGGGCCGAACAGGCCAGCACGGCCCGCTTCTGCGCCGCAACCACGGCGTCTCCCAGCCGGTCCAGCCAGCCCCATCGCATCTCGTCGGTCAGCGGCAGTCCGGCCCGCATCCGCGCGACGCTGGCGGAATCGTGGTAGCTGTCGGCCTCGATGAACCGGCCGTCCAGGGATTCGGCGATGGCCGCGGCAATGGTGGATTTGCCCACGCCGCAGATGCCCATGACCAGAACCGGACGCTGTTGCATGACCGATGCCCTCCCCTCTTCGCGGCCATCGTGCATGACAGCGCTGTCATCCGTCAAGACGCTTTTCTTCGCCACGGAACCGCGTAATCTGCCAAATGATGGAGAAATCGCGAAAAACGACCCTTTCGGAAGTGGCGATGGCGGCGAATGTCAGCCCTATCACCGTCTCGCGCGCATTGCGCAGTCCCGAAAAGGTCTCGGCCGAGGCGAGAGAGCGAATCACGCGCGCCATCGCCGATCTGGGCTATGTTCCGGACCCGGCCGCCCGCGCGCTGGCCTCGGGACGGACCGATGTGGTGGGGGTGCTCATCCCCTCGGTGTCCAACAACGTGTTTTCCGATGTTCTGCATGGCATCTATGACGGAATCGCGGACAGCACGCTGTCGGTGCAGCTGGGCACGACCGGCTATTCGCCGCTGGCGGAAGAACGGCTGATCCGGGTCTTTCTGTCGCAGCGGCCCTCGGGGCTGATCGTTGCCGGGCACGAGCAATCGCCCGCCGCGCGGCGGCTGCTGGCCGAGGCCAATTGCCCGGTCGTGCAGATCATGGAGATCGGACCCCAGCCCATCGACCTGGCCGTGGGCCTTTCGCATTTCGACGGCGCGCGCGCTGCCACGGCGCATCTGCTGGATCGCGGTTACCGCGCGCCGGCCTTTCTGGGCGCGCAGATGGATCCGCGCAGCCAGCGTCGGCTGGCGGGGTTCCGCGAGGGTATTCGCCTGGCCGGTCGGGACGGGCCGGACCGCGTGGTGACGACGCCCGAACCGTCTTCGGTCAGCCTCGGCTGTCGGCTTCTGGCCGATTTGCTGGCCCGCCACCCCGAGGCTGACGCGGTTCTTTGCAACAATGACGATCTTGCCCTTGGCGTGCTGTTCGAGGCGATGCGGCGCAATTTGCCGGTTCCCGACAGGCTGGGCATCTGCGGTTTCAACGATCTGGAGATGATGGCTGCCGCCCAGCCGCCGCTGAGTTCGATCGCCACCGACCGGCATGGCATGGGCCGCATGGCGGTGCACCTGATCCGCCAGCGCCATGGCGGCACCGGCCCGGCCCGCGGTCACGCCCTGGATTTGGGTTTTGCCTTGCGCGCACGGGAAAGCACCGCGGGGCGCCGCGGCTGACCGCGCCGCGGCGGATCGCCGGCGCGGGCGCTTGGTCAGTCGCGGCCTTTTTCTAGATCGCGGTCCTTCCGGACGCCGGGCGGGGGTTGTGGAAATCGCCGTCGCGCCAGATCGCGCGAAGGGCCAGCGCCGCGTCAAGCCGGACCAGATCGGCGGCGCGCCCGGCGGCGATGCGGCCCAGCCTGTCGCCCGCGCGGATCAGATCGGCGGGGATCGAGGTGGCCATGGCCAGCGCGCGTTCGGGCGCCGCGCCCGCCTGTCCGACCAGCGTCGCGATGGCGCGGTCCATGCTGAGATCGGCGCCGGCCAGGGTGCCGTCTTCCAGCGTCAGCCGGCCGTCCCGGCGCAGGATCCGCCGTCCGCCCAGCCGCATTTCGGCAGCGTCGGTGCCCGCGAAGGCCATGCAGTCGGTGACCAGGAACAGACCCTCGGCGCGCGCGGCCAGCGCCACCCGCATCGCGGCGGGGTGGACATGGATGCCATCGGCGATCAGACCGGCATGGGCATCGCCCGCCAGCACCGCCCCGACCAGGCCGGGGCTTCGGTGGCCAAGCTGGCTCATCGCGTTGAAAAGATGCGTGGCGCACGCCGCGCCCGCGGCAAAGGCGGCACCGGCCGCGTCAAGATCGCAATCGCTGTGGCCAAGGCTGACGATGGCTCCGGCGCCCGAAAGCGCCGCAACCTGTTGCGGGCTGACGCTTTCGGGCGCCAGCGTGACCATCAGCGCGGGCAGGGCGCGCGCAGCCCCGCACAACCGCGCCAGATCGTCGTCCTGCATCGGCCGGATCAGCGCGGCGTCATGGGCGCCCTTGCGGCGCGGGTCCAGATGCGGACCTTCCAGATGCAGACCCAGAAAGCCGGGAACCCCGGCGCGCGCGGCCTCGATCCCGGCGGCGATGACGGCGGCGGTGGCCTCGGGGCGGTCGGTTATCAGCGTCGGCAGGATACCCGCGCAGCCCAGGTCGCGGTGGCTGGCGCAGATCGCGCGCAGGGCGGCAAGATCCGTGCCGCCATCCACCATCAGTCCGCCCCCGCCATTGACCTGAAGATCGACGAATCCGGGCGCGAGGATGCCGCCGATGCGATGGGTGACCGCGCCGGCCTTGGCCTCGGGCAGGATCGCGGCAATGCGGCCGTCCTCGATCACCAGCGCCCGGCCGTCCAGAAACCCTGCGCCGTCGAAGATGCGAGCGCCCGCGATGACCTGCCGCATCAGACCGTCTCCGTCACCTTGCGCAGGTGCGGGGGCTGGTCGGGATCGAAGCCGCGCCGCCATGCCAGCGCCTCGATGAAGGCATAGAAACTGGCGATCAGCGCCAGCGGCGCGATCAGCGGGTGAAGGCCGGGTTCCGAGGGCAGGCGCACAGCGCCCGCCACATCGGCGCCGGTCAGAAAGACCTCGGCCCCCTGCGCGGTCAGCCGTTCGGCGGTGGCGGCCAGCCGCGGCAGGGCGGCATCCTCGATCCCCAGGGCGAGGATCGGAAACGGCGGCTGGACGATGGCAGCGGGTCCGTGCAGCACCTCGGCTGCGCTGTAGCCTTCGGCGTGGATGCCCGCGACCTCCTTGAACTTCAGCGCGGCCTCGTTGGCGATGGCGATGGCCGGGCCGCGGCCCAGAACGAAGCACCGGCTGGCCCCGGTCAGCCGGTCGACCAGTGGCGACCAGTCCAGCGCCACCGCCCGCGCCAGAGCCTGGGGCGATGCCGCGATGGCGTCTTGCAGGGCGCGGTCCCGCTGCCATTCCGCCAAGAGCGACAGGCCCGCCAGCACCGAATTGACGAAGGTCTTGGTGGCGGCGACGCTTTTTTCCTCGCCCGCTGCCAGCGGCAGGCAATGGGCCGATGCGGCGGCCATCGGGCTGTCAGCGTGATTGGTGATCGCGATCGACAGCGCGCCGCCCGCCGTGGCCGTCTGCACCATCTCGACGATGTCGGGGCTGCGGCCCGATTGCGAGATGCCGATACAGGCGCCGCGGGGCAGGCGCAGCGGCCGGCCATAGATCGAGGCGATCGAGGGTCCGACAGAGGCCACGGGTATCCCCGCCACCAGCTCGACCGCGTATTTCAGATAGGTCGCCGCGTGATCCGACGATCCGCGCGCGATGGTCGCGATCACCGCCGGATCGCGGGCGCGCAAGACATCGGCGGCGGCGACCACGGCCTCGTGCGATTGCGCCAGAAAGCGGGCGGCCGCATCGGGGATTTCGGCCACTTCGCGGGCCATGTTGCTTTGGCTCATCTGCTGGTCCTCTCGGCTCTGTCGCTATCGGGATGCATCTTCAGCTCCACCGCGAAATCATAGGCGTCGCCGCGATAGAGCGAGCGGGTGAATTCGACCACCGCGCCCGAGGCCAGATAGGCCACGCGTTCGATCCGCAGGCCGGCGACGCCGGGGGCGACGCCCAGCAGGTCGGCGTCGCGGCGGCCGAGATTGGCGGCCGAGATGCGCTGGACCGCGCGCAGCGGGCGCTGCCCGCGCGATTCCAGCAAGGCGTAAAGCGAGGTCTGGACCGATTCGGGGTCGGGCAGGATCGTGGCCGGCAACGAGGCCATTTCCACCGCCAGCGGCACGCCGTCCGAAACCCGCACCCGTTCCAGCCGCGCGACGCGGTCGCCCGTGGCAAGGCCAAGCGCCATCACCTCTTCGGGGCTGGGCGAATGCAGCCCGCGCGCCAGCCAGCGGCTGTCGATCTGCCGGCCGCGCCGGGCCATGTCCTCGGTGAACGAGGTCAGCAGCGACAGCGCCTGTTCCAGCCGTTCGACGCGGGGCGCGACGATGGTGCCCGATCCGCGCCGCTGGATCAGTTGGCCCGAGCCGACCAGCGCCTCGATCCCCTTGCGGATGGTGACGCGCGAGAGGCCGGTCATCGCCGCCATCTCGCGTTCGGGCGGCAGGCTGTCGCCGGGTTGCAGGCGGCCCGAGGCGATGGCCTCGGCGATGCGCCGGTGCAGTTGCAGATAGCGCGGGCCGGCCGCGCCGTCATCGAACTGGCCGGGCTGGAAAAGATCGCTCATGCCGCGCCCGCCATCTGCCGCGCCATCAGCACCGCGCCGTCAAGACTGTTGCCGATGGCTGCCTTGACCGGCCAGGGGTCGCCGAGGCGCGCGGCGTAATGCGGCCCCAGCCCGCCCAGGAAGACGACGGGCAGGCTGTCGCCGGCTTGCAGGGTGGTCAGGATTTCGCGGATCCGGGCGATGGCCGCGCCGAAGATGCGGCTGGCGGCGGGGTCGTCGGATGTGACGATGCGCGGCGCCAGCGCACCGAAATCGGCTGGACGCGCGGTGTTGCCGAAGGCGATGATGCCCTCGATGCCGCCGAACTGGTCCAGCATGTCGCGCAGCAGCGGCGTCATCGGCAGCAAGCCGTCGGCGGCGCGCATCGCATCGGCCAGCAGGCAGCGGCCCAGCACCGCGCCGCTGCCCTCGTCGCCCATCAGAAAGCCGCGGCCGCCGACCTGCCGGATGGTGCCGCCGCGCTGGATCGCGAAAACCGATCCGGTGCCAAGCGCGGCAAGGATGCCGTCCTGCGATCCAAGGGCGCCGCGCGCGGCGGTGATGCCGTCGTTGACGATCTGCATCCGGGCGAAGGGCAGAAGGCCCGCCAGTCGGTCACCCGCCGTCCGCATCGCGCCGCCCGCCAGGCCCAGGGCCGCGATCAGGTCCGAGGCCCGCGCGCCGCTGCCCTCCAGCGCCTGGGCCGTGGCTGACAGGATGTTGGCCGCCGCGCCCTGAACATCGGTATTGATATTGGCAGGCCCGCCGGTTCCACGCCCGATAACGGTGCCGTCCGCATCGGCCAGCGCCGCGCGGCAGCCGGTTCCACCGCCATCGATTCCCAGAAACAGCGCCATTCGGGCCTCCTCGCTGCGCAGAATACCAAAGCAATACCAAATGAAAAGACGAAACTGAATCGGGCTGTTTCCGCCCATTTCAAAGCCGGATTGATTCAGGGGGTTTACAATTGGTATTGCTTTGGCATCATGCAACACCAGAAGCCGGATTCGACCGGACATGCCGCGTCGCGACCGCACGCGGCCTTCAACCAGGGAGATTTTTCATGACGAGAATGCTTCGCCTCGGGCTGCTGACCAGCGCCCTGCTGGCCGGCGCCGCCTCGGCGCAGGACGCGACGCTGACCATCGAAAGCTGGCGCAACGACGACCTGCAGATCTGGCAGGACACCATCATTCCGGCCTTCGAGGAGGCCAATCCGGGCATCAAGGTCAATTTTGCGCCGAGCGCGCCGGCGGAATACAACGCGGTGCTGAATTCCAAGCTGGATGCGGGTTCGGCCGGCGATCTGATCACCTGCCGCCCCTTCGACGCCTCGCTGGAATTGTTCAAGAAGGGGCAGTTGGCGGATCTGAGCGATCTGGCCTCGATGGCGAATTTCTCGGACGTGGCGAAATCGGCCTGGCAGACGGATGACGGCGCCTCGACCTTCTGCGTGCCGATGGCCTCGGTCATTCACGGTTTCATCTACAACAAGACCGCTTTCGAGGAACTGGACCTGACGCCGCCGGAGACGGTGGATGAATTCTATGCCGTTCTGGACAAGATCAAGGAAGACGGCAGCTATATCCCGATGGCGATGGGCACCGCCGATCAGTGGGAAGCCGCGACCATGGGCTATCAGAATATCGGTCCCAGCTACTGGAAGGGCGAAGAGGGCCGCAAGGCGCTGATCGAGGGCGGCCAGAAGCTGACCGACGAGGGCTGGGTCGAGCCGTTCCGGCAATTGGCCAGGTGGAAGGATTATCTGGGCGACGGGTTCGAGGCGCAGACCTATCCCGACAGCCAGAACCTGTTCACGCTGGGCCGCGCCGCGATCTATCCTGCGGGAAGCTGGGAGATCGGCGTCTTCACCCCGCAAATCGGAGGCGCGTTCGAGATGGGGGCCTTTCCGCCGCCGGTGCCGGCCGCGGGCGATGGCTGTTATATCAGCGATCACACCGACATCGCCATGGGCATGAACACCAAGACCAGGTATCCCGAGGCGGCCAAAACCTTTCTCGAATGGGTCGGTTCGCCTGAATTCGCCACGCTCTATGCCAATGCGCTGCCGGGCTTCTTCTCGCTGAATGCGACGCCGGTCGAGATGCAGGATCCGCTGGCCCGGGAATTCGTCGGCTGGCGCGAGAATTGCCAATCCACGATCCGGTCGACCTATCAGATCCTGTCTCGCGGCACGCCGAACCTGGAAAACGAGACCTGGAACGCCAGCGCCAACGTCATCAACGGGACCGAAACGCCCGAAGATGCGGCGGCACGGCTGCAGGAGGGGCTGGCCTCGTGGTACGAGCCGCAGCAGAAATGATCCGCTGCCGGTCGTGACGACCCGCCAATGGCCGGGGGG
>NZ_DHXG01000034.1:1538-39186 GCF_002413585.1 Paracoccus sp. UBA5162 | reverse complement strand
CTTCGCCCCCCGGACCCCCCGAGGGTATTTTCGCAACGAAGAAGAGGTGAGGCGTGGCCCGGCGAAAGGAGTTCCGCTGGCATATCGCGGTGTTTCTGGCGCCCGCGGTGCTGGTTTATACGGCGATCATGATCGTGCCGCTGATCGGGACGCTGAACCTGGCCTTGTGGGGCGAAAGCGAGGCGGGGCCGGTCTTCGTCGGTCTGCGGAACTTTGCCACCCTGTTCGGCGATCCGCGGTGGTCGGCATCGTTCTGGAACGCCTTGGCCAACAATGCCTGGTTCTTTCTGGTGCACATGCTGGTGCAGAATCCGGTGGGCGTGATGCTGGCGGCGCTGCTGTCATCGCCACGTCTGCGGATGGCGGCCTTCTATCGCACCGCGATCTTCATTCCGACGATCCTGTCCTTTGTCATCGTCGGCTTCGTCTGGAAGCTGATCCTGTCGCCGATCTGGGGCATCGCGCCCGGGATGCTGGACGCGGTGGGCCTGAAGGCGCTGTTCGCGCCCTGGCTGGGCAAGGAGCAATATGCACTGACGACGCTGGCGCTGATCTCGGTCTGGCAGTTCGTCGGCATCCCGATGATGCTGATCTATGCCGCGCTGCTGTCGATCCCCGACGAGGTGATCGAGGCGGCCGAGATGGACGGCGTCACCGGCTGGGCGCAGTTCCGCAAGATCAAGCTGCCGCTGATCCTGCCCGCGATCGGGATCATCTCGATCCTGACCTTCGTGGGAAATTTCAACGCCTTCGATCTGATCTACGTGACGCAGGGGGCGCTGGCGGGACCGGATTTCTCGACCGACATCCTGGGAACGTTCCTCTATCGCACCTTCTTCGGCTTCCAGTTGCAACTGGGCGATCCCAACATGGGGGCGGCGATCGCGACGGCGATGTTCGGGATCATCCTGGTCGGTGTCTGCCTGTACCTGTTCGGGATCCAGACCCGGCTGCGGCGATACCAGTTCTGAGGATGCGGGCATGAGCGCAAGACATTCCCCCGCCCGCAGCATCGCCGCCCATGCGATCCTGATCCTGTATACCCTGATCGCGCTGTTCCCGGTCTTCGTGATCGTCATCAACAGTTTCAAGTCGCGCCGCGCGATCTTTGCCCAACCGCTGTCGCTGCCGACATCCGAGACCTTCGATCTGATCGGCTATCGGACGGTGCTGAAACAGGGCGATTTCCTGCAATATTTCCAGAATTCGATGATCGTGACCCTGGCCAGCCTGTTCTTCGTGCTGCTGTTCGGCGCAATGGCCGCCTTTGCCCTGTCGGAATACCGGTTTCGCGGCAACCTGCTGATGGGGTTGTATCTGGCGCTTGGGATCATGATCCCGATCCGGCTGGGAACGGTGGCGATCCTGCAGATGATGGTGGCCTCGGGGCTGGTCAACACCCTGACCTCGCTGATTCTCGTCTATACCGCGCAGGGGCTGCCGCTGGCGGTGTTCATCCTGGCCGAATTCATGCGCGGCGTGTCCGACGATCTGAAGAATGCCGGGCGGATCGACGGGTTGTCGGAATACCGCATCTTCCTGCGGCTGGTCCTGCCGCTGATCCGCCCCGCGATGGCCACGGTCGCCGTGTTTACCATGATCCCGATCTGGAACGACCTGTGGTTTCCGCTGATCCTGGCGCCTTCCGAGGCGACCAAGACGATCACGCTGGGAAGTCAGGTCTTCATCGGGCAGTTCGTCACCAACTGGAACGCGGTTCTGGCGGCGCTTGGGCTGGCCATCGTGCCGGTGCTGGTCCTGTATCTGATCTTCTCGCGCCAGCTGATTCGCGGCATCACCGCAGGAGCCGTCAAATGATCCGTGTCATGATCGCCGGAATGGGCAACATGGGTATCAGCCACGCGCTGGCCTGTCACGAAAGCCCTGATTTCCGGATCGTCGGGCTGGTCAATCGCAGTATTCCCGATCTGCCCGATTCGCTGCGGGATTATCCGCTGAGCCATGACTATGCCGAGGCGTTGGCGCGTCTGAAACCCGATCTGGTGGTGATCGCGACCTATTCCGACAGCCATGCCGATTTCGCGGTGGCGGCGATGCGGGCGGGGGCGCATGTCTTTGTCGAAAAGCCGCTGGCGACGAATGTGGCGGATGCGCGGCGGGTGGTGGATTGTGCCGCCGCCACCGGGCGCAAGCTGGTCGTGGGCTATATCCTGCGCCACCATCCCGGCTGGCAGCGGCTGATCGCCGAGGCCCGCGCGCTTGGCGGACCCTTCGTGTTCCGCCTGAACCTGAACCAGCAAAGCAGCGGGCCGTCCTGGGCGGTGCACAAGGCGCTGATGCGGACGACCTCGCCCATCGTCGATTGCGGGGTGCATTATGTCGATGTGATGTGCCAGATCACCGATGCGGCCCCCGTCGAGGTGCGCGGCATGGGGCTGCGGCTGTCGGACGAGATCGCGCCGGACATGTATAATTACGGCCATTTCCAGGTTCTGTTCGCGGATGGCTCGGTCGGCTGGTACGAGGCCGGATGGGGGCCGATGATGTCGGATGCCGCGTTTTTCGTGAAGGACGTGGTCAGCCCGAACGGCGCTGTCTCGATCCGGATGCCGGCCGATGCGCGGTCGGACGATATCGACACGCATACGCAGACCTCGACCCTGCGCATCCATCGCGTGGGGCGGGGGCACGAGGATCTGTCGATGCAGGGCGAGCCGGGACACCAGGAATTGTGCGATGCCGAACTGGCCTTCGTCGCGCGGGCGATCGCCGGGGATCTGGACCTGACGCGGCACATGCAGGACGCCGTGCAATCGCTGGCGGTCTGCCTTGCGGCGGATGAAAGCGTGCGCAGCGGCGCGCCGGTCAAGTTGTGAAGGGGGCGGCGATGGGCGCGCTGACACTGGCGAATGTCACCAAGCGCTTCGGCAAGGCCGAGGTCATCAGGGGCGTGGATCTGAGCGTGGAACCGGGCGAGTTCTGCGTCTTCGTCGGCCCGTCCGGATGTGGCAAGTCGACGCTTCTGCGGATGATCGCGGGGCTGGAAGACGTGACCTCGGGCGATGTGCTGATCGAGGGGCGGCGGATGAACGACGTGGCCCCGGCCAGGCGGGAAATCGCCATGGTGTTCCAGACCTATGCGCTTTATCCCCATCTCAGTGTGCGCGACAACATGGGGCTGGCGCTGAAACAGCTTGGCACGCCCAGGGCGCAGATCGTCGAGGCCGCCGACAAGGCTGCCGGAATGCTGGATCTGGCACCGCTGATGGATCGCAGGCCCGCGGAATTGTCGGGCGGGCAAAGGCAGCGGGTCGCCATCGGGCGGGCCATCGTGCGAACGCCCAGGCTGTTCCTGTTCGATGAGCCGTTGTCCAACCTGGACGCCGCCCTGCGCGTGGCCACCCGGATCGAGATCGCGCGGCTGCATCGCGAACTGGGCGCGACGATGGTCTATGTCACCCACGATCAGGTCGAGGCGATGACGCTGGCGGACAAGATCGTGGTTCTGCGCGACGGGCGGGTCGAACAGATCGGCCGGCCGATGGATCTGTACAACGATCCCGACAACACCTTCGTCGCGGGCTTCATCGGCTCGCCGCAAATGAATTTCCTGAAGGCCCGGCTTCTGGGGCTGGGGTTCGAGACACTGGGGATCCGCCCCGAACATCTGGCGATCTCGGCCGGGGCCGGGCAGATCGAGGGGCAGGTCAGCCATCTGGAAAAGCTGGGCGGAGAAACGCTGACCTATGTGCGCACCGAGGATCACGGCCTGCTGACCGTGCGGCAATTCGGCGAGCACGACCATCCCGTGGATGGCACGGTCCGGGTCACGCCCGATCAGGAACGGGCGTTCCGGTTCGACGCGGAAGGCAGGCGGCTGCGGGACTGACCGGGCGCGATCGCCCCGATGGCGGGCTGGTCATCCCCTGAATGGTTCCACGACAACAGCGCAACCGGTGACTACCTGTCGTCGCCGAACAGCCCGCGCAGCCCGCGTGTGACCAGGTTGCCAACCTTCGGGCGGGGCTGGGCCATGAAGGGCAGGGGGCGGCAGACCTCCATGGCGGCGATGCCGACGCGCGCCGTCAGGGCGCCGTTCACCACGCCCTCGCCGAAGCGGCGGCTGACCTTGGCCAGAACGCCACCGCCCGCGACCGTGTGGATCAGATCATCGCCCGCCGCCACGGCGCCGGTCGCGACCAGATGGGTCATCACCGTCCGTGCCAGCCGCCATCCTCCGACCGCGCCGGCGCGGCCGCCATAGATCTCGGCCATGCGGCGGATCATGCGCAGATTGGCTGCCAGCGCCGCCGCGACATCGGCCAGGGCCAGCGGGATCAGCGCCGTCGCCGCCGCCACAGTCCGGGATGCCGCCTCGATCTCGCGCCGCGCCTCCTGGTCCAGCGCGGCCAGCAATTCCGTCTCGGCCATCGTCAGCAGCGTGCGCGTGTCGAAGGCATCGGCCCGATTGTCGGCCAGCCGCTTGCGGCCCCATTCCATCTGCGGGCGCTTGTGATACAGGCGCAGCAGATCGTCCACGACCCGGCGGGCCTGATCCAAGCTGTCGTCGGCCAGCGCGGCACCTGCCTGTCGCTGGATGGCGTCGATCTTCGCGAACCGGGCCCAGGCCCGATATTCGCGCCATGCCATGCCAAGCGCGGCCAGCGTGAACAGCCCGAACAGGGCGATCCCGATCCAGCCGAGGATCGGATAGCTGTCCAGAAGCCGGTTGATGAAATCCAGCGCGGCGATGGACAGAAGAAAGGTGAACAGCGCCACGCCCGTATTGATGAAGAACCGCGTCAGCTTCGAGGGCGGCCGGCCGACGAGACGGGTCACCATTTCCATCGTGCGGGGGCGGGGCAGGGCCAGATCGGCCTCGTCTATGGGGGTCGCGTCGGCGGGGCTGGGGCCGTCCTCGCGCGGTTCGTGCCGGGCGGCGCGGGGTGCCTCGGGCCCCGCAGCCGTTCCGGGCGCGTCCAGCTCGATCAGAACCGGGCCGCGTTTGCGGGCAGAATCGTCGGTCACAGTCGGTCTCCGATCAGGAATTCCACGGCACGGTCCAGCCGGATATGGGGCGGGCCGTCGCCCGGACGCGCGGTCATCGGCGCCGGCGCAAAGTTCATGATGGCGTAATCGCCGTCCAGCCAGCCCTGCGCGCCCTCGCGCGCGGGATGCAGCAGCGCCGCCGGATCGGCGGGCAATTCGCCGGGATAGAAGGCCGCCTGACGCCCGTCCAGCAGCCGGCCGCGCACGGCGGGCAGTTCCTCGTTTTCCTGCCGGATCATGTCCTCGGTCGTTGCGCGCAGGGCGGCGATGGACATGGCCTCGGTGCGCGCGCCGCTGAAATCGGCGCGGTCGCGGGCCTCGCGGAGCATGGCCGACAGCATCGCGGTCAGGCGGTTGTGCTGAATGTGGTGCAGATGGTCGGCCTTGGTCGCGGCGAACAGGATGCGTTCCACGCGCCGGGTGCCCAGAAGCTGGGCCAGCCAGCCGGCGCGGCCCGGGCGGAAGGCGGTCAGGATATCGGCCATGGCGCGGCGCATGTCTTCGACCGCGCGCGGGCCCTGATGGATTGCGCCCAGCACATCGACCAGCACCACCTGACGGTCGATCCGGGCGAAATGGTCGCGGAAGAAGGGTTTCACGACCCGCGACTTGTAGGCGTCGAAGCGGCGGCGGAATTCGCGACCCAGCTTGCCATCGCGCAGGGTGCCCGGCAGCGGCGCAAAGGTCAGGGCGGGCGATCCGGCCATCTCGCCCGGAATCAGGAAACGCCCCGGCGTGCAGTCCGAAAAGCCCGCATCGCGGGCGGCGTTCAGATGCGCGGTATAGGTCTGGGCCAGGGTCTGGGCGGTCGGTTCGTCGAACCGCGTGCCGTCGATCCCCGACAGGGCTGCCATGTAGTCCTGCGCGCCGGGCCGGCCCTGCATCCGCGCCATGACCTCGTCCGACCAAGTCGCGAAATCGCGATCCATCAGCCGCAGATCCAGCAGCCACTCGCCCGGATAATCGACGATGTCCAGATGCACGATCTGCGGCCCGCGCAGGCCGGACAACAGCCCCTTGCGATCGATCCGCAGGGACAGGCGCAACTGGCTGACATGGCGGGTGCCGTCGGGCCAATGCGGGCCGGGGCCGGTCAGCGCCGCCAGATGACGTTCGAAATCGAAGCGGGGGATGGTGTCGTCGGGCTGCGGTTGCAACCAGGCGGCCTTCAGGCTGCCATCGGCGGCGGCGCGCAGCGCGTGCATCCGGCCGCGATCCATCAGGTTCGCGACCAGCGAGGTGATGAACACCGTCTTGCCCGCGCGTGACAGGCCGGTGACCCCCAGCCGGATCACCGGATCGCCGAGGCCAAGACCCGTCATCAGATCGCTGCCGATACCCATTCTGCCTGCCACCCTTTTGTCGTTGCCCCGAAGATAGGGGCCATGCGCGCGATTTCATAGATCGCGGCGCGGGCTTTCGCGCGGGCCGGGGCTTTGGCATAACCCTGCGGATGTCCGACCGCCTGCCCATCGAAGACGTTCTGCCGGCGCTTTGCGCGGCCCTGGCCGCGCATGGCCGCGCGGTTCTGGTCGCGCCTCCGGGGGCGGGCAAGACGACGCGGGTGCCGCTGGCCCTGCTGGATCAGATCGCGGGCCGGATCGTGATGCTGGAGCCGCGCCGACTGGCCGCCCGCGCCGCAGCCGAGCGTCTGGCCCATGGTCTGGGCGAGGGCGTCGGCGGGCGGGTCGGGTATCGCATCCGCGGTGAATCGGTGCCGGGAAGCCGGATCGAGGTCGTGACCGAAGCCATCCTGACCCGGATGATCCAGTCCGACCCCTCGCTGGAAGGCGTCGGCTGCGTGATCTTTGACGAATTCCATGAACGCAGCCTGAACGCCGATCTGGGCCTTGCGCTGGTCTGGGAGGCGCGAGGCGCGCTGCGCCCGGATCTGGCCGTTCTGGTCATGTCGGCGACGCTGGCGGCCGGGCCGGTGGCGGCGCTGATGGACGACGCCCCGGTCCTGCGTTCCGAGGGGCGGGCCTGGCCGGTCGAGACGCGCTGGCTGGACCGGCCCTTGCCGGCGGGGATGCGGCTGGCCGCCGAGGCCGCGCGGCTGATCCTGCAGGCCGAGGCGGAGACCCGCGAGTCAGGCGGCACGATCCTGGCCTTTCTGCCCGGCGAAGGCGAAATCCGGCGTGTCATGGGGCAACTGGGCGCGACGGATTGCGAGGTTCTGCCGCTCTATGGCGCGCTGGATGCCAAGGCGCAGCGGGCGGCCCTGTCCCCGCCGGGTGCACGGCGGCGGATCGTGCTGGCCACCGCCATCGCCGAGACTTCGTTGACGATCCCGCAAGTGCGGGTGGTGGTGGATAGCGGCGCGGCGCGGCGCGCGCGCTTCGATCCGGGCAGCGGCATGTCGCGGCTGGTGACCGAGCGGGTCAGCCGGGCCGAGGCCGATCAGCGCCGCGGCCGGGCCGGGCGCGTCGCGCCGGGACTATGCTATCGGATGTGGGCCAGGGCCGAGGAAGGCGCGCTGCCGGCCTTTGCCCCGCCGGAAATCGCGGTGGCGGATCTGGCCGGGCTGGCGCTGGAACTGGCGGCCTGGGGGGCGGAACCGGGCGATCTGGCCTTCCTGACCCCGCCGCCACGGGCGGCGCTGGCCGAGGCGCGGGCGCTTCTGGCGGATCTGGGCGCGCTGGACGCGGCCGGGCGCATCACCGGCCACGGCAAGGCCCTGGCGCGGCTGCCGCTGCATCCGCGTCTGGGCCACATGCTGCTGGCGGCCGGTCCGGATGCGGCCGAGCTGGCCGCCCTGCTGTCAGAGCGCGATCCGCTGCGCGGGGCGGGGGTGGATCTGGCCCTGCGGCTGTCGCTGCTGCGCGACCCCGGGGGATTTTCCGAACGGCATCCCGGCGAGGTCGACCGGGCGGCGGTTCGGCACATCCGGCACCAGGCGCGACGGCTGCGCCAAATGATTGCGTCCCGCGACGGCGGGGGGGCCGTCTGCCCCCCCGCACCCCCCCGAAGGTATTTGCAAAGAGTGCGAGATGCCGGGGTCTGGGCGGCACTGGCCTTTCCGGACCGGGTGGGCGTGCGGCGGTCGGGTGACGAGGCGCGCTTCGTGCTGTCCGGCGGCAAGGGCGCCGTGATCGAGCCATCCGATTCCCTGGCCGGTCAGCGCCTGATCGTGGCGGTCGATCTGGACGGCGATCAGCGCGAGTCGCGCGTGCGGCTGGCCGCGGCACTGGACGAGGCCGAGCTGCGGGCGGTTTGTGGCGCGCGGATCGAAGAGGTCACGCTTTGCGAATGGTCCCGGCGCGAGGGCCGCGTGCTGGCGCGCGTGCAGGAGCGGCTGGGGGCCTCGGTGCTGACGGACCGGGCCTGGGCCGAGGTGCCGCCCGAGGCTGTGGCGCGGGCGGCGCTGGAGGGATTGCGGCAGGAGGGGCTGGTCTGGAGCGCGACTGCTGCGCGGCTGCGCGCGCGCATCGCCCGGGTGGCCGGGCTGGGGCCGGTTGATGATGCCGCCTTGCTGGAGGATGGAGTATGGTTGTTGCCCTGGTTGGGGAAGGTCAGGAATCGGACCGACCTGCGGGCGCTGGATCTGATGCCCGCCTTGATGGCGCGGTTGGGATGGGAGGGTCAGCGGCGCCTGGAGGCCGAGGTTCCAGCGCATTTCACCACGCCTCTGGGGCGCAGGGTGGCCATCGACTATGACCATGAGACACCCTCCATCTCGGTCAGGTTGCAAGAGCTATTCGGCGTCACGCGGCATCCGGTGGTGGCCGGCCGGCCGCTGCGCATCAGCCTCTTGTCGCCGGGCGGCAAGCCGGTGCAGGTGACGACGGATCTTCCGGGTTTCTGGGCTTCGTCCTATGCCGAGGTGCGCAGGGAGATGCGCGGTCGCTATCCCCGCCACCCCTGGCCCGAGGATCCGCGCGAGGCCGATCCGACGATGCGCGCCAAGCCGCGGGGAACGTGACGCCGCAGATGCGGCTATCGGATGCCGGCCCCGGATCGCGGTCAAGGCATCTTGGTCACGGGTCCGGCGGTTCTGGCTGCGCATGCTGCGGAAGGCCGGCAGATCGCGTTCCGGGGGCAGTCGGGAATTGCGGAACGGAGGCCGCAAACGATCGCCGCTTGCTGCCATGCCGGAAGCGGCCCTGCCCCGGATTTTGCCATGGCCTGTCGCTCAGCAAGGTTCTTTCCATGCGTCGATGATCGCCACCGCTTCCTTCGCCGTCTCGACATATTGGAACAGGGACAGATCCGCGTCGCTGATCGTCCCGGCCTCGGCCAGTGCCTGCCAGTTGATGATCCGGTCCCAGAACGCGGCGCCGAACAGCAGGATGGGGACCGGTTTCATGCGGCCGGTCTGAATCAGGGTCAGGGTCTCGAACAATTCGTCCAGCGTGCCGAAGCCGCCCGGAAAGACGGTGATCGCCCGCGCTCGCATCAGAAAGTGCATCTTGCGGATCGCGAAGTAATGGAAGTTGAAGCACAGGGCGGGTGTCACATAGCGGTTCGGCGCCTGTTCGTGCGGCAGCACGATCCCAAGGCCGATCGATTGCCCCCCGGCCTCGTCCGCACCCAGATTGCCGGCCTCCATCACGCCGGGGCCGCCGCCGGTGCAGATCACGAATTCGCGGCCATAGCTTTCCATGCTGCGCTGCGTCATCGCATGGGCAAAGAGCCGGGCTTCCTCGTAATATCGCGACAAATCCGCCAGCGCCCCCGTGCGCGCGCCGTCTGCATCGGCGGGGGCGGGGATGCGGGCGCCGCCGAACATCACGACGGTCGATTCGATACCGCGCTCATCCATCACCATCTGCGGTTTCAGCAGTTCCAGTTGCAGCCGCACGGGCCGCAATTCCTCGCGCAGCAGGAAATCCCGGTCCGTGAAGGCAAGGCGGTAGGCCGGAGCACGGGTCTGGGCGGTGTCGAGCGTCCGGTCGGCGCGGTTGGCATCCTCGTCGCTGTGGGGCAGGGGATGGGCGCGGTCGCGGTCGTCACTCTGGGTCATCGGGGCCTCGTTCGGGGCGGCACGCGGATTGCGCGGCCCGTTCCCGACGCTTATAGCCCGAGGCGGATGTTTTCCACCCGGACACGACTTCAGAGAGAGGCCGCCATGACCGACCAGCTTGAACAAGCCATCGAAACCGCCTGGGACGACCGCGCCACGATCACCAGCGCCACCGGCGGCGCGGTGCGCGAGGCCGTCGAGGAAACGCTGAAGGCGCTGGATTCGGGTGCGTTGCGCGTGGCCGAAAGGCGCGGCGCCGACTGGCATGTGAACCAATGGGCCAAGAAGGCGGTGCTGCTGTCCTTTCGACTGAACGACATGGAACAGATGTCGGGCGGGCCGCAGGGCGGCGGCTGGTGGGACAAGGTCCCGTCGAAATTCGAGGGCTGGGGCGACAATCAATGGCGCGCGGCCGGGTTCCGCGCGGTTCCGGGTGCGATCGTGCGGCGCAGCGCCTTCATCGGCAAGGGCGCGGTGCTGATGCCTTCCTTCGTCAACCTGGGCGCGCATGTGGGCGAGGGAACCATGGTCGATACCTGGGCCACGGTCGGATCCTGCGCCCAGATCGGCCGCAACGTCCACCTGTCGGGCGGCGTCGGAATCGGCGGCGTGCTGGAGCCGTTGCAGGCCGGCCCGACCATCATCGAGGATGAATGTTTCATCGGCGCGCGTTCCGAGGTGGTCGAGGGTTGCATCATCCGCGAAGGCTCGGTCCTGGGGATGGGCGTGTTCATCGGCCAGTCGACCAGGATCGTCGATCGCGAGACGGGCAATGTCATGTATGGCGAGGTGCCGGCCGGTTCGGTCGTCGTCGCGGGGTCCATGCCTTCGAAGAACGGCGTGAACCTGTATTGCGCGGTCATCGTCAAGCGGGTGGATGCGAAGACGCGGGCCAAGACCTCGGTCAACGAATTGCTGCGCGATTGACGCTTTTCATCGACGCCGATGCCTGCCCGGTCAAGGCCGAGGCCGAACGGGTCGCGACCCGGCTGCGCGTGCCGATTGTGCTGGTCTGCAATGGCGGGCTGCGGATGCCCGCCCATCCGCTGGTCAGCCTGAAGATCGTGGCCGAAGGCCCGGACGAGGCGGACCGGTGGATTGCGGATCAATGCGGGCCGGGCGATGTGGTGGTGACCTCGGATCTGCCGCTGGCGGATCGCTGCCTCAAGGCCGGGGCACAGGTCGTCCGGCATGACGGCGAGGTACTGACGGCGTCGAATATCGGGCCGCGCCTGGCCAGCCGCGATCTGATGGCCGACATTCGCGCGGCCGACCCGTTTCATCAGGGCGGAGGCCGGACTTTCGGCAAGGCGGACCGGGCACGGTTCCTGCAATCGCTGGACGGCCTGCTGGTGAAGGCTCTGCGCCGCTAGCGGGTGCGCGCCTGTTTGTCGTTCGCTGCCTGTGCCGCCTTTCATGGCCGGTGCAGGGCGGAGCCGGTCGGTCAGGTCTGGCCGGTCAGGGCCATGATCAGCGGAAAGGTCGCGATGCTGCCGATGGTCGAGATCAGGATCGCGGCCGAGACCCGCTGCTGCGCCACCCCGAAATACTGCGCAAGAATATAGACATTGCCCGCCACCGGCAGCGCCGCGGCGGCGATCATCACGCCTGCGGCGAAGGGCTGGACCCCCAGCAGCCAGGCCGCGATTCCCACCGCTGACGGATGGAGCACCAGCTTGGCGAAACCAAGCCAGCCCGACGCCGCCAGTCGCCGCGCCTGCCGGCCCGCAAGGCTGGCGCCGATGGCAAACAGCGCGCCCGGCGTCGCCGCCGCGCCCAGCAGAACCAGGAATTCGTCCAGCGGTCCGGGCATGGGCAGGCGCAGGCCGGACCAGACCAGCCCCGCCGCCATCGACAGGATCATCGGATTGGCCACGATCCCGCGCAGCACGGGCAGCACGGTCGTCAGCCGCAGCCCGCCGCTGCGCGCGGCGTGGATGATCAGCGTGATCAGCGTCGAAAACACCAGCATGTCGATGACCAGAACCATCAGAACCGGACCCACGGCCTGTGGACCCAGCAGCATGACCAGCATCGGCACGCCCAGAAAGCCGGTATTGCCGATCATGCAGCATTGCGCCTCCATCGCTGCCTCGGGCGTGGGCAGCGCTCGGGCGCGGGCCACCGCGAAGCCGGTCAGCCAGATCAGCGCCGAGCCCGACAGATAGGCCGAAACGAAGCGCGGATCGAACAGTGCCGCCAGATCGAGATTCGCCGCAAAGCGGAACAGCATTGCCGACAGGGCGAAGAAGAAGACGAATTTCGTCAGCCAGGCGGCCGCCTGTTCGGGGAAAAAGCGGGTCCGGGCGGCCATCCAGCCCAGTCCGATCAGCCCGAAGAAAGGCAGCGTCTTCAGGAATACGGCCAGCATCAGAAGACGGACATGATCTCGGACAGCGCCTTCTTCTGCTTGGCGGCGGCCGGCACCGTCGCATCATCGGCGGGCAGGCCCACCGGCAGGATCATCACCGGCTTTTCGCTGTCGGGCCGAGCGCATAGATGATTCAGGAACTTCATCGGGTTGGGCGTATGCTCCAGCGTTACCAACCCGGCGTGATGGATCGCGGCGATCAGCATCCCGCAGGCGATGCCGACGCTTTCGGGAACGTAATAATGCTTGTGTCGCTGGCCGTCGCGCATCCCGTATCGCTGGGCGAAGACGACGATCAGCCAGGGCGCGGCGGTCAGATGCGGCTTGTCGGGCCCGGTTCCCACCGGCTCCAGCGCCGCCAGCCAGGCATCGCCGCCGCCGCCGGCATAGAAGGCGCGTTCCTCCTGTTCGGCGGCGGCGCGGATGCGGGCCTTCATCGCCTCATCGCGGATCGCCGCGAAATGCCACGGCTGCTGGTTCGCCCCCGAGGGCGCGCTGCCGGCGGCGTCGATGCAGGCCGCGATCACCTCGGCCGCGACCGGGGCATCGCTGAAATCCCGAACCGAATGGCGCCGCCGCATGTAGTCGCGAAAGGCGCGCGCGGCCCGAAGCGAGGCATCGGGCGGCAATTGCACGCGGTCGGGCAGGGCCAAGGGCCGGTAGGTCAAGCGTTCCCCCATCGCGGCGGGGCCATCAGCCGGATCCGATCAGCACCCCCGTCGCGAAGACCAAACCACCGCCCACCACCACTTGCAAGGCCGCCCGCCAGAAGGGCGTCTGCATCCAGCGGTTCTGGATCCAGGCGATCGTCCACAATTCGATGAAGACGACGACAAAGGCGATGATGGTCGCGGTCCAGAAATGCGGGATCAGATAGGGCAGCGCATGGCCCAGCCCGCCAAGCGCGGTCATCACCCCCGAGGCGATGCCCCGCTTCAGCGGCGATCCGCGCCCCGACACCACCCCGTCATCCGAGGCGGCCTCGGTGAACCCCATGCTGATTCCGGCCCCAAGGCTGGCGGCCAGCCCGACCAGAAACGTCGTCGCCGGATCCTGCGTGGCGAAGGCGGTCGCAAAGATCGGCGCCAGGGTCGAGACGCTGCCATCCATCAGCCCGGCCAGTCCGGGCTGGACCCAGGTCAGGATGAAGTCGCGATGGGCCACGTCCTCCTCGGCCTCGCCGGCCTCGTCGGTCAGATGATCCCCTGCCAGTTCGTCCGCCCGTGCCTCGTGGCCGCGTTCGGCCGCGGCCAGATCGCCCAGCAGCTTGCGCGTGCCCGCATCCGAACTGGCCTGCGCCGCGCGGGCATAGAATTCGGCCGCGTCATGTTCCATCAGCGCCGCCTCGGCGCGGATCGACCGAAGCGACAGATTCTGCATCATCCAGGCAGGGCGGCGGCCGTAATAGCCGGCCACGTGTTCGCGCCGGATCACCGGGATCGCCTCGCCGAACCGGACCCGATGCGCCTCGATCAGGCGGCGGCGATGATCGTCTTCTTCCGCGCCCATCCCTTCGAAGACCTGCGCCGTCGCGGGATAGTCGGGCCGCAGGAAATCGGCCCAGTTGCGATAGATGCGGGCGTCATCCTCTTCCGAGGAAATCGCCAGCGCCAGCACCTGCTGTTCGGTCAGGTCATCAAATCTCTTGCGGTTCGACAGGATCGGCAATCTCATCTTCGGTCCTCAAATATTCCCGGGCGTGAGGCCGCTTGCGGCCGAGGGGGCGGAAGGTCCCCTTTCCACGGTGAATTCATGCGCGCCATCGCCCAGTTCGCGCATCTCGATCATGACATGGCCCGCCTCGGCGCAGAAATGCGGCACATCGACCACCGCCATCGGATCGGTGGCGACCAGCCGCAGCCGCGTGCCCGCGGGACGATCCAGCAGGACCTTGCGCAACCGCAGGACCGGCAGCGGGCACAGCAGGCCGCGCGCGTCGATGACCGGGATCGCGGTCACGATTCCCCCGTGGTCCGTGCAAGGCACCAGCCGGCCAGTTCCGCTGGATCGACACGTTCGCCCATGCCGTCGCAGAAGCCGGCGAAGGCGTCGCGCTGTTCCGGCGGCACATGCAGCAGGACCGGCAGGCCGTCGGCCACGGCCTGGGCGATCACGGCGCGGAAACCGCGTCCGACGGCCTCTTGCCGGCCGAATTTCGGAACGATCAGCAATTCCGCCCCCGCCAGTCGCGCGCCGACACGGGCGGCGGCCATTTCCAGCGCCCCCGGATCCAGGCGGCAGCCGGCCGAGCCCCCGCCCAGCGATTGCGAGATCCGGATCGGGCGGTCTTCTTCGCCGATGACCAGAACCTCCATGTCGCAGGCGCAATCGGCGCCCTGATCGATGTTGATCTGGATCGCCCCGGCCACCCGCAATCCCGCCGCCGAGAGGTCGCGGGCCAGCCGGGCAAGGGTCCGGTCCGCCTCGCCCGGCTTCGTCTCGTCATCCAGTCCGAACCAGCCCAGCATCTGCGCGATCTCCCTAGACGCCACTGTCGAGGGCGAATTTCATCAGGCCGTTGATTCCGTCCACGCCCAGCTTCTTCTTCAGCGCCGACGAGGTATTGGCGGCGGTCTTGTAGCTGACATCCAGTTCATCCGCGATGGCCTGAAGGCTGAAGCCGCGCCCGATCAGGGCCAGAACCTGTCTTTCGCGATCCGACAGCGCCGCCAGCGGATCGGCCGCGGCACCGGCGCGCAGCGTGGCCAGCGCCAGCGCCTGCTTGGCCGACAGATAGAATTCGCCCGCCTCCAGCGTGCGGATGGCGGCGCGGAAATCGTCGGGGGCCGCGTTCTTCGACAGGAACCCCTGCGCCCCCGCCTGCAACGCGCGGGCCGCAAAGCCGGTCTGGTCGTTCATTGAAAAGATCAGGATCCGCGCCTGTGGCACGGCCGCGCGCAGGGGCGCGACCAGATCCAGTCCACCGGTGCCGGGCAGGCTGATATCCAGCACGATCAGGTCGGGTGCGGGCGCTTCCTCCTGCAACAGGCGCAGCGCCTCGTCGCCCGACATGGCCTGCGCCACGCGCTCATAGCCCATCTCGCGCAGCAGCCGCGATGCCCCCAGATGGGTGATCGGGTGATCGTCGATGACCAGCGCGGTCTTCATCGCATGGGCCTCACAGCGGCTGCGACAGGGGCAGGATCGCCTCGATCGCGGTTCCGGTTCCGTCCGATGACAGGCTCATGCGGCCGCCCAGCAGCGTGATCCGCTCGCGCATCCCGGTCAGCCCGGTGCCCTCGCGGCTGTCCGGGTCAAGCCCCTTGCCGTCATCGGCAAGGATCATGCGCCAATGCGCCGGGTCGGTCCAGAGCCGGATATCGATGTGGCGGGCATCGGCATGGCGCAGGGCGTTGGTGATTCCCTCTTGCAGGATGCGGAACAGCGTCAGCGCGACGGATTCGTCGGGTTCCGGCAGGTCGGGGGCCAGCGACAGGCGGATGTCGGTGCGCGGAAAGCGGCGGCCCATGTCGTCGACGTATTCGGCCAGCACCGCCGCCAGCGGCAATTGGCCGATCGACACCGGCCGCAGATCCTCCAGAAGCGACCGGTTCACCCGCGCGATCTGATCGGCGATGGCGGCGATCGAGCTTGCGTGATCGCGGATCGTGTCATCGGGTGCCGCGTCGCGCAGGGCGTCGGCCTCGACCCGCAGGCCGAACAGGCAGGGCCCCATCTCGTCGTGCAGGTCGCGGGCGATGGCCTTGCGTTCCTGGTCGGCGCGGCTGACGACGCGGCGTTGCAGGCGGGCGCGGTCGGCCTGCGCCTTTTGCAGCGCGCCGGCCAGCGCATCGACCCCGGCCGCGACCGGGGCCAGGTCGCGCTGCGGCAATGTCCCCACGCGCGCGTCCAGATCGCCGCGCCGCAGATCGGCGAGCCGGGCGGCGATGGTCGCGACCGGGCGCAGAGCCTGGCGGACGGCCACAAGGATCAGCAGCATCTGCACCGCCGCCGCCAGCGCCGAAAGGCCCAGGATCGTGCGCATTTCGCGCCAGGCGGCAGCAATCCCGGCCGTGGGATCGCCCACGACATAGACAAAGCCCCGCGGCCGCCCCGCCAGCACCGCCGGAAGACGGATTTCCTGCGGATCGGGTGCGACGAGCCGGGCGAACCAGCCGGGCGCGCCACCGCTGGTCTCGGCCGGCGCGGCGACGGGCGTGATCTGCCCGGTCCGCGCATCCAGCACGCCGATCCGGGTATGGCGCGGCGGAACCAGGCGTTGCGGCAGCGCCGCCATCAACCGGTCGGGCGGCGCCGCGCCCTGCATCGTGCCGATCGTGGCAAGAACCAGCGCCCGGGCGGTCTCGGTGGCAAGCCGGGTTTCGGTTCCTATATCGCGCCGGATCGCGTTCAGGCTGGCCGCCGCGAGCGCGGCGAAAAGCCCCGCCTGAACGGCGAGGATCACCAGCAGGATGCGCGGGATCAGGGGCAGGCGTCTCATGGCGGCAGATTGGCGCGGCGGCACGCGCGCGTAAATGGGCGAAAGGGGGGGGCTCTGCCCCCGTCCCGTTCCGGGACTCCCCCGAGGTATTTGGAAAGAGTGCGAGGGTGGGCTTTTCGTGCCGTGGCGGGCGGCGTAGAGAGGGCGAATGACAGATTACGACGCACTTTCCGCCCGGATCGGGGCGCTGGCCCGGGGCGAGACCGACGAGGTTGCGCTGATGGCGACGCTGGCCTGCGAAATCCATCATGCGGACGACCGTTTCGACTGGACCGGGTTCTATCGCGTGGCCGGCCCGGAATTGTTGAAGATCGGTCCCTACCAGGGCGGGCATGGCTGTCTGGTGATTCCCTTCTCGCGCGGGGTTTGCGGGGCAGCGGCGCGGACAGGCAGAGTGCAGCTGGTGTCCGATGTCGCCGATTTTCCCGGCCATATCGCCTGCGCCGCCTCGACCCGATCAGAGATCGTGTTGCCGGTTTTCGGCCGCGCCGGGCGGCTGATCGGGGTTCTCGACATCGACAGCGACCAGCCCGATGCCTTCACCCCCGAGGATGCGCGACGTCTGGAGCTGATTCTGGCGGAGGTGTTTGGTGGGCTCTGATATGTTGGTGCGGTTTTCCGGCCGGGTCGGAACGCCCGAGCCAAGGGGAGGCCAACGCGGCCTGCGCCGGCACGTCCGGCCGAGGTTCGGCGGCGAGGTTCGCGACCCGGTGTGGCCGACATGATCTGGGAGACCATCGCCAATATTCCCCTTGCGCAGATGATGGCCTTCATCGCGGGCGGGCTGGTGCTGAATTTCGCCCCCGGCCAGGATGTGTTCTTCGCCAGCGCCTGCGGGATCCAGGGCGGACCCAGGGCCGGGGCGCTGGCCGGTCTGGGCGTCGGTCTGGGCGTCATGATGCATGTGACGCTGGCGACCGTAGGTCTGGGCGCGGTGGTCGCGGCCCATCCCGGCGCGCTGCGGGCCATCAAATATGCGGGCGCGGCCTATCTGCTGTGGCTGGCCTGGAAAAGCTGGCGGGCGGGGCCGGTCAATCCTGCCGCGCGGGGCAGCGTCAGGCCGTGGAACATCATCCGGCGCGGCTTTCTGTCGAATGCGCTGAACCCCAAGCCGGTGCTGTTCCTGCTGGCGTTCCTGCCGCAATTCACCAGCGTCGCCTGGGGCCCGATCTGGCAGCAGATCCTGGGGCTGGGCCTGATCTTTGTCTTCACCGGGACGCTGGTGACCATCGGCTACGGCGTCGTCGGCGGCTATGCGGGCCATGTCATCGGGCGTCGTCTGGGCGTGGTCAACAAGATCGCCGCCGTCATGTTCGCGGGGCTGGCGATCCGGCTGATCGCGAAATGAGTCAGGCGGATTTCGTCTATGCTCCGCCTTCCGAGGCGCCCACGATCATCCATGCCGATCACGAGATCCTGGTGGTGGCCAAGCCCGCCGGTCTGCTGTCGGTGCCGGGGAGAGGACCAGACCGCGCCGATTGCCTGATCGCGCGGCTGCGCGGTCCCTTTCCGACAATCCTTCTGGTGCACCGGCTGGATCTGGACACCTCGGGCGTGATGGTCTTTGCGCTGACGCCTCATGCCCAGCGGCACCTGTCGAAGCAATTCGAGGACCGGCGGGTCAAGAAAGCCTATGTCGCGCGGGTCGCGGGGCTGGTGCAGCCCAGGACCGGCCGGGTCGACCTGCCGCTGATCGTCGATTGGCCGAACCGGCCGCGCCAGAAGGTCGATCGCGATCGGGGCCGCCCGGCGCAGACCGACTGGCGGGTGATGCGCGCCCTGGCCGACGAGACGCGGCTGCGACTGTTCCCGCTGACAGGGCGCAGTCATCAATTGCGCGTCCACATGGCCGAAATCGGCCATCCGATCCTGGGCGATCCGCTTTATGCAACAGGGGCGGCGCGCGGCCACCCGCGGCTGATGCTTCATGCCGAAAGCCTGCGGTTCCGGCATCCGGACAGCGGCATCCAGCAGACGTTTTCGGTCAAGCCGCCGTTCTGATCGTCAAGCGCCCTGACCGTTCGGATACCAGTCCGCGATCACGACCTTGGCGCCGGAATCACCGGCTTCGACCAGTTGCGCAAAGGCCTGCACGTCGCTGCCGCGATGATGATAGGGGAAAACGGTCTTCGGCTTGAAGGTCGCCACCGCCTCGGCGGCCTGTTCGATGGTCATCGTATAGGGCAGGTTCATCGGCAGGAAAGCGACCTCGATATTTTCCAGCGCGGCCATTTCCGGCACCGGCTCGGTATCGCCGGCGATGTAGAAACGGCTGCCGCCGATGGTCAGGACATAGCCATTATCGCGACCCTCCGGATGATACTGCATCCGCTCCGGGGTGGTGTTGTAGGCCGGGATCGCCTCGATCCGCATGTCCAGCGCCTGGGCTGAATCGCCGTTCTCCATCGCTGTCGCGCGTTCCTTCATGGCATCGGGCAGCATCTCGTTGACTGCGGGATTGGTGATCAGGCGGACGGCCGGCAGCGCCTCCAGCGTCGGCTGGTCGTAATGATCGCCATGCTGGTGGGTGATCAGGATCAGCGACGGCGCGGGCATGCCGGAAAATTTTTCCGCGCCGCCGACCGGATCGACATAGATCACGCCGCCGGGCGTCTCGATCACCATCGAGGCGTGTTCGACCGGATAAACGACGACCTCGCCGCCCTCCACGGGAAAGCGGAAGGGCGCGGCCGCCTTGTCCTGAGCCAGCAGGATGCGGGGCAGCGCCGAGGCGCCAAGCGCGAGGGCAGCGGTCGTGAGACCGGAACGGCGGGTGAAATGCATGAAAGTGCCTCCTGCTGGCAGGTTGGATCAGAGGGTCAACGCGGTTCGCGAAGATCCGGTTCCGCTGTCGCCGGTCGCGTCGCTTGCCGTGGACGCGGGGCTGCCCTAGACACGGTTTCCGAAAGCCACGCGAGGATGAAGGGGCGTTTCGTGACACATCTGTGGGTGCGGGCAGAATGCCGCCCGAACGAAGATCGCGTGGGAATCACGCCCGATGGGGTCGCGGCTCTGATCGCGCAGGGGATGGCGGTGACGGTCGAGGACAGCCCGCGCCGGGTGATCCCGACCGCAGCCTATGCCAGGGCCGGGGCCGAGATCGTGCCCGAGGGGTCCTGGCCCGATGCCCCCACGGACGCGATCATCTTCGGGCTGAAGGAATTGCCCGACGACGGCTCGGCCCTGCCGCACAGCCACATCATGTTCGGTCACGCCTTCAAGGGACAGCCCGCCGGGCAGGTGCTGCTGCGGCGCTTTCGCCATGGCGGTGGCACGCTGCTGGATCTGGAATATCTGACCGACGATGAGGGGCGGAGACTGGCCGCCTTCGGCTATTGGGCCGGCTATGCCGGTGCCGCCGTGTCGCTGAAAGCCTGGGTCGCGCAGATCGGCGGCGGCATCTGCGGGCCGGTCCATGCCTATGCTGACCAGCACCGGCTGATCGAGGAATTGCGCGCGCAGATGGATGCCACGGCCCGGCCCCGGCCCCATGCCATCGTCATCGGCGCCAAGGGGCGCGTGGGCAGGGGCGCGGCCGATCTGCTGTCGGCGATGGGCGTGCCCGTGACCCGCTGGGACATGGAGGAGACCGCGCATGGCGGCGTCTTTCCCGAAATCCTGGCGCACGAGATTTTCGTCAATGCGATCCTCGCCCGGCCCGGCGCCCCGGTTTTCGTGCCGGCCAGCGCGGTGGCGCCGGGCCGTGCGCTGCGGGTGATCGGCGATGTGGCCTGCGACCCGACCAGCGATTTTTCCCCGATCAAGGTCTATGAGCGCACGACGACATGGGATGCCCCGGTGCTGCGGGTGGCCGACAATCCGCCGCTGGACGTGATGGCCATCGACAATCTGCCCTCGATGCTGCCGCGCGAATCCTCGCAGGACTACGCGGCGCAATTGCTGCCCGTCCTGGCGCAGCTGGACCGGCCCGAACAAGGCCCGTGGGGCCGCGCCCGGTCGATCTTTCGCGATCATCTGGAAAGGGTTTGACCATGACAATCCACTGGATCGGCACCGGCCTCAGCGCCATTCCCGGCCTGCGCAGGCTGCTGCGAACGGGCGCGCCGGTCACGGTCTGGAACCGGACCGAGGCCAGGGCGCGCGAGGCCGTGGGCGACCTGGCGGGCGACATCCGCTGCTACAGCTTTACCGCGCTGGAAGACGCGGTGGGGCCGGGCGACATCATCGTGTCGATGTTGCCTGCCGATCAGCACCTGGCGCTGGCGAGGATGGCCATCGGCAAGGGCGCGCATTTCGTCAGTTCCAGCTATATCGCGCCGGACATGGCGGCGCTGGATCAGGCGGCGAAGGCCGCGGGTGTGGCGCTGGTGAACGAGGTCGGCCTGGATCCCGGCATCGATCATCTCATGGCACATGATCTGGTGGCGGATTTCCGTCGTGCGGCGCGGCCGGGCGATATGGTCCGCTTTACCTCGTATTGCGGCGGGATTCCGAAATATCCCAATCCGTTCCGCTACAAGTTCAGCTGGTCGCCGCTGGGCGTGCTGCGGGCCCTGCGCGCACCGTCAAGATCCCTGCGCGGCGGTGCGGTGCGCGACGTGTCCCGTCCCTGGCACGCGATCGAGGGTTACGACGCGCCCCTGCCCGTGCCCGAACATTTCGAGATCTATCCGAACCGCGACTCGCTGCCCTTCGTGCGGCAATATGGCTTTGATCCCGACTGGAACCTGCAGGATTTCGTGCGCGGCACCATCCGGCTGAAGGGCTGGGCCGAGGCATGGGCGCCCGTTTTCGACGAGATCGAGGCCCTGGACGGCGAGGCCGCCGAACCGCGCCTGCGCCAGATGGCCGAGGAATTCTGGCGCGACAATGCCTATGCCGAGGGTGAACCCGACCGGGTCGTGCTGTTCGTGGCCCTGCGCGCCGAACGCGACGGCGCGGCGGTCTGGCACAAGGAATGGGTGATGGATGCGCAGGGCGATCGGGATCGCACTGCGATGGCCCGACTCGTCTCGACGCCGGTCGCGCTGGCGATCGCGGCAGTGCGGGACGGGCGCATCGCGCCGGGTGTCCATGCCGCGCCGGATGCGCCCGACCTGATCGCCGAGTGGCTGGCCGAGATCGGCCAGATCGCGCAGCATCTGGAAAAGGTGGATCACCTGGGCTGAGGATCGCGAGGGCGCCGCCAGACGCGCCTCTGCCGGGGCAAGGGATCGATCGGCGACCACGGCCCTGTGGGGCGCCACCATCGCGGGCGGGCCGGCCCTGAGACGGAAAGCTATTCCGCCGCTGTCTCGGCCGTGGCGTTTTCGGCCTCGATCATCTCGGCGCGTTTCTCGACCAGATCGACGATGTGGTCGATCATCTGTTCGTTCGACATCTTGTGGCTCTGGCGGCCGGCCATGTAGATCATGCCGCTGCCCGCGCCGCCGCCGGTAAAGCCCAGATCGGTCATCAGTGCCTCGCCGGGACCGTTCACCACGCAGCCGATGATCGACAGGCTCATCGGCGTCTTGATATGTTCCAGCCGCTGTTCCAGCGCCTCGACCGTCTTGATGACATCGAAGCCCTGCCGCGCGCAGGACGGGCAGGAAATGATCTGCACGCCGCGCGTCCGCAGCCCCAGCGATTTCAGGATCTCGAACCCGACCTTCACCTCTTCGACCGGATCGGCCGACAGGCTGACGCGGATCGTGTCGCCGATCCCGGCCCAGAGAAGGTTGCCCAGCCCGACCGCGGATTTCACCGTGCCGCCGCGCAGCCCGCCGGCCTCGGTGATGCCCAGATGGATCGGCGCGTCGGTCGCCTCGGCCAGTTGCTGATAGGCGGCGGCGGCCAGGAACACGTCGCTGGCCTTCACGCTGATCTTGAAGTCGTGAAAATCGTTGTCCTCCAGGATCCGGATGTGATCGAGCCCGGATTCGACCATCGCATCGGGGCAGGGTTCGCCATATTTCTCCAGCAGGTGTTTTTCGAGGCTGCCGGCATTCACGCCGATGCGGATCGAGCAGCCGTGGTCGCGGGCGGCGCGGATCACCTCGCGCACCCGCGCGGCGCTGCCGATATTGCCGGGATTGATGCGCAGGCAGGCGGCGCCGGCCTCGGCGGCCTCGATCGCGCGCTTGTAGTGGAAATGGATGTCGGCCACGATCGGCACCGGGCTTTCGCGGCAGATTTCCTTCAGCGCGCGGGTCGTATCCTGATCGGGGGCGCTGATGCGGACGATATCGGCCCCCGCATCGGCAGCGCGAATCACCTGGTCCAGCGTCGCGCGGACATCGCGGCCGTCGGTATTGGTCATGGTCTGGACACTGATCGGGGCGTCGCCGCCGACCGGGACATTGCCGACCATGATCTGGCGGGATTTCCGCCGCTCGATATTGCGCCAGGGGCGGATCGGGTTCAGCGACATGCGGCACCTTTGGGTTTCGCCCCCGCAAATAAGCCATCGCGGCCCGCGCCACAACCGCCACACGGGCGGTTGATCGGCTCAGTCATCGGCGGACGATCCGCCGGCCTCGTCGAAGAAGGGCTGCACCTGGGCGATGATGACCGCGTTTTCGTCGCGCGCGCGATCCATCAGCGCGCGTTCCTCGTCGTCGATCTCGTGACCATCGGCCAGCCTTTCCTCGCGCGTGCCATAGCCGGTGACGTCCAGCGGCGCCATCCCGGCCTGTTTCAGGATCGCCACGGTTTCGCGAACGGCCTCGTCCTCGTTGCGGCCAGAGGCATAGCAGACCAGCGCCGCGCCCCGGCTGCCGCCGGGCAACCCGTCGCCCGTCCTGCGTCCGACCTCGACCAGCAGCGTATAGACATTCATGATCGCTCGGTCCCTGCCATTGGCGTCTCCGGCGCAACCCAGACCTTGCCGCCGCAATGGCCGCATCTGCCGTCGGGCAGGGCGACATGCGCCGCCTCGATCGCGCCGCATCTGGCACAGCATGTCAGGCCGCCCGGCGCAAGGGCCGGATCGGTCAGCGGCGCGGCGCCGGGCTGGTCGGGGACCACGGAATGGGGCGGCACCAGCGACAGGCCGGGGCGCGGTGACGGAAAGCGAAATACCGACAGCCCGCCGCTGCTTTCGAGATAGGCATGTTCGACCGCACCCAGATTGCGCACGCCGTTCTGGCGCAGCAGGGCCTTGATTTCGGCCGAGCCCATGTCGCAGGCATCCATCCCCTCGGGCAGCAGGCGCCCGTCATGGACCAGCGCCACCGCGCGGCCGTCGATCATGTGCTTGGCGCTGTCGGATCGCAGGATCAGCAGGTCCAGAACCTTGTTCATGCCGATGACGCCGGTGATCACCAGCATCGCCGCCAGCAACGGCACATCGGGGTAGAACATCGCATCGCCCACCGCGGAGCCGAGAGCGATGACCAGGACGAATTCCACCATCGACAATTGCGCCACGCCGCGCCCGCCGATCCAGCGGATCATGACCAGCGTATAGGCATAGATGATCAGCGTCCGCACAAGGATTTCGGCATAGAACAGCAGCGGCTGTTCGCCCAGGAACATGCGTTGCAGGTCAAAGGGGGTGACGGGCTGGTCCATGCCGGGCGCTCGTGGATAGGTGTGGCCGAACGCGCCTTCTCGGGCCGGGTTCCCCGGCGGCGCGGTTGTGGGTATTTGGACAACAGAGAAGCGGAGGGCGGCGTGAGCAAGAGCCTGAACCGCGTGCGCGCCGCGCTGGTGGCGGCGGGCGCGCCGGTCGAGATCGTCGAAATGGGCGAATCTACCCGCACCGCGGCCGAGGCGGCGCGGGCGGCGGGCTGCGGTATCGACCAGATCGCGAAATCGGTCATCTTTCGCGGCGAGGAGAGCGGTCATGTCGTGCTATTTTTGACGGCGGGCGGCAACCGGGTCGATCCGGCCCGGGCGGCCGCGGTCGCCGGGCAGGCCCTGGGCAAGGCGGATGCGGCGCTGATTCGGGCCGAGACCGGGTTCGCGATCGGCGGGGTGGCTCCGCTGGGGCATCTGAAGCCGGTCACAGCCTATTTCGATCCGCGCCTGTCGGATTTCGACCGGGTCTGGGCCGCGGCGGGCACGCCGCGCCACATCTTCGCCATCGCGCCCGATCGTCTGTTGGCAATCACCGGAGCGGTGGTGGCGGATTTCAGCGGCCGGTGAAACGGGCCGCGCCCCGGCCGCGTTCACCCGCTGCCAAAGGAGTGTAGACATGACCCAACCCATTCTGACCCTGAACGATCACCGCCCGATGCCGCAGCTTGGCCTGGGTGTCTGGCAGATGCCGGAAGGCCGGACTGCCGAGGCGGTGGGCGAGGCGCTGCGAACCGGCTACCGGCTGATCGACGGGGCGGCGATGTATGGCAACGAGGCGGGGATGGGGCAGGCGGTGCGCGCGTCCGGCCTGCCGCGCGACGAGGTTTTCGTGACCTCGAAATTGTGGAACGACCAACAGGGGCGGGACCGGACCCTGCGGGCGTTCGATGCGACGATGCAGCGGCTGGGCCTCGATCATCTGGATCTGTATCTGATCCACTGGCCCTGTCCGGACCGCGGGCTCTATGTCGAAACCTGGAAGACGCTGATCGAATTGCGCGATGCCGGGCGGGTCAGGTCGATCGGGGTCGCCAATTTCCTGCCGCCGCACCTGATCCGGCTGATCGACGAGACCGGCGTGGCCCCGGCGCTGAATCAGATCGAGTTGCATCCCGGCTTCAACCAGGCCGACCTTCGGGCCGAGAACCGGCGTCTGGGGATCGTGACGCAGTCCTGGGCACCGCTGGGCCGCGGCGAGGATCTGGCCGCCGCGCCGATCAGGCGGATCGCGGAACGGCTGCAGGCCACGCCGGCGCAGGTGGTGCTGGCGTGGCATTTGGCGCATGGTCTGTCGGCGATTCCGAAATCGCAGGATCCGGGTCGCCAGCGCGGGAATTTCGGCGCCTTGCAGGTCACGCTGTCCGATGATGACATGGCCGCCATCGATGCCCTGGACACGGGGCGGCGAACTGGCCCCGATCCTGCGAGTTTCAACGGCTGAGCAGCGCCCGCGTCATCGCGCTGTCGGGGCATGCCAGCGATTCCATCACATCGAAATGGTGACGGCCGGGCGCGATCACGCATTGCGTGGCCGCCCCCAGGCCCGCCCAGATATCGGCCAGAAGGCGCGCCTGGCGTAGGAATTCCGGCCGTTCGGCGCCGCCAACCCAGGCCGTGACCGGGATATCCGCGCGGGGCGTCAGCAAGGCCGGGCTTTCGGCGGCGGCCTCGGCCGGGTCGAGCCGCAACGTGTCGTTCAACCTGGTGCGCATCAGCGGGCGCAGGTCAAACAGCCCCGAGATCGGCACACAGGCCGAGACGCGCGCGGCCAGCGGCGCGGGCAGGGTGCCGTCGTCGCAGATCATCCGCGCGGCAAGATGGCCGCCGGCGGAATGGCCGGTCAGCGCGATCGGGCCCGCGATCGCGGCGGCGGCCTGGGCGATCGTTCGGGCGACCTCTTGCGTGATCCCGGGGATGCGGGCGGCTGGGGCCAAGGTATAGGCGGGCAGGGCGACCGCCCAGCCATGGGCCAGCGGACCCGCCGCCAGATGCGACCACAAGGAAGGGTCGAACCGCATCCAGTAGCCGCCATGAACGAAGACCACCAGTCCTTGCACATCCCCGTCCGGCCTGAACAGATGCCCCTGGCCAAGGGGCTGCGGCATGTGGCGTTGGCGGAAGGCTGCCGCCGCCTCGGCCCAGCGGGCGGGCCATGCCTCGCCGTCGGGAATATGGCGGGCATTGGCGTAGGCGTCGTCCCAGTCGGTGATCCGATACAGCATGGCGGTGCTCCTCTTCCGCGCAGGTCACGCGGCTGGTAGCCTTGGGTCAAGAGCAGGGAGACGCGCATGACCGATTTCAGCCGAACGAAACGCGCCTTCCACCTGCCCTCCGGTGTGACCTATCTGGACGGCAATTCGCTGGGGCCGATGCCGCGGGCGGCGCAGCAGCGGGTGGCGGCGATGATGGCCGATGAATGGTCGGACATGCTGATCACGGGCTGGAACAAGGCGGGCTGGTATGAACAGCCCCAACGCGTCGGGAACCGGATCGCGCGGCTGATCGGCGCCGGGCCGGGCGAGGTGGTGATGGGTGACACGCTGTCGATCAAGGTGTTTCAGGCGCTGAGCGCGGCCCTGGCCCTGCGGCCCGAACAGCGGGTGATCCTGTCCGACAGCGGCAATTTTCCGTCCGATCTGTATGTCGCGCAGGGCCTGGCCACCGCGATGGGTGCCAGGTTGCGCGTGGTCGCGCCCAAGAGCGTGGCCGATGCGATCGGCGACGACCTGGCGGTGCTGATGCTGACCGAGGTCGATTACCGCACGGGGCGCCGGCACGACATGGCGGCGCTGACGGCGCGGGCGCATCGGGCCGGGGCGCTGACGATCTGGGATCTGGCCCATTCCGCCGGCGCGGTCGATGTGGACCTGACCGCCTCAGAGGCGGATTTCGCCGTGGGCTGCACCTACAAGTATCTGAATGGCGGGCCGGGCGCTCCGGCCTTCATCTGGGTCAACCCGCGCCATGCAGATGTCGCGCGGCCGATCCTGCAGGGCTGGATGGGGCACGAGGCGCCCTTTGCCTTCACGCCCGACTACGCCCCCGCCCCGGGGATCGAGCGGATGCGGGTCGGCACGCCGCCGGTCATCGCGATGGCCGCGCTGGAGGCGGCGCTGGATGTCTGGGACGAGGTTTCGATGGACCATCTGCGCGCGAAATCGGTCGATCTGACCGGGGCCTTCATCGCCGAGGTCGAGGCAAGTTGCCCCGATCTGCTGCTGAATTCCCCGCGCGACCCGGAACGGCGCGGCTCTCAGGTCGGGTTCCGGCATCGCCAGGGCCATGCGGTGATGCAGGCGCTGATCGCCGAAGGGGTGATCGGGGATTTTCGCGCGCCGGACGTGATGCGCTTCGGTTTCGCGCCGCTCTACAACGATCGCGACGACGTGTCGCGCGCTGCCGCAACGTTAGCCCGGATCCTGCGCGATGAAGGCTGGAAAAAGGCGCAGTTCATGAGAAAAGCTGCCGTCACCTGAGACGAACTTCCCGAGGTCGCGCGACGATCACGCAAAAGGCGGGCACATTTCTGGTGACAAGAATGATTTCATCGCGATATCTGCCGCTTATGGGAATAATCCTGTCAGCCCAGCCGGCCATCGCCGAGGATCCGGCCTTGCGGGTCGAATTCGTCACGGCAGAAGAACAGACGCTGATGCTGGACATGCGCCTGTCGGGCACGATCGAGGCGCGAAACAGTGTCGATCTGGGTTTTCGTCAGGCCGGGCGCGTGGTCGAGGTCCTGGTGCGCGAGGGTGACCGCGTGACCAGGGGAGAGGTTCTGGCGCGGCTTGATTCGGCGCAGCAGGATCAGGCGCTGAAACTGGCCCAGGCTGGCCTGGCCTCGGCCGAGGCCGGGCGCGCGCAGGCGCAACAGGCCAGCGACCGTGCGGCGGCCATGCTGTCGCGCGGTGTCGGCACCCGTGCGGCGCGCGATTCGGCGGTGCAGGCCCTGTCCGAGGCGGAAGGAATGGTCGAAAGCGCGCAAAGCCGGGTCGAGCAGGCGCGCCGGGCGGTCGAGGATACGCAGCTTCTGGCGCCGGACGATGCCGTCGTGACCCAACGCGACCTGGCTCCGGGGCAGATCGTCGGCGTGGCGCAGCCGGTCCTGTCTCTGGCCGCGCTGGACGGGATGGAAGCGGTATTCGGCGTCGCGGATCAACCGATGTTGCGCGAGGCCATGGGCCGACCGGTGCGCCTGCGCGCGCTGGATGTCGAACGTCCGGCCATGACCGGCATCGTCAGCGAGATCGCGCCGCTGGTCGATCCGGCCTCGGGCACCGTCACCCTGCGCGCCCGGATCGAGGACATGCCGGGCGAGACCGCGCTGCTGGGCGCGGCGGTGCGCGGCGACCTGACGATCGAGGGGGCCGCAGGCATCGTCGTCCCCTGGACCGCGCTGATGCGCGACAATGGCGGCGCCGCCGTCTGGGTGGTGGGTCAGGACGGCCGCGTCGCCCTGACCGATGTCACCATCGGCAGCTTCACCGACCGGGCGGTCTATGTCGCGGACGGGCTGACGCCGGGGCAGGTGGTCGTCGGCGCGGGATCGCAATTGCTGTATCCCGGCCGGGCGGTCATGGCGGCCGAGGTCGTCCGATGAGGCACGCCGCCACGATTCTGGCGGTGCTGCTGATGACGGCCGGTCCGCTTCAGGCCTTGCAACTGCCGGGCTGGCTGGCCTTTGGCAAGGCGGTCAGCGAACCCGCGGCCCCGCGTCCGGTCGTCACCGAAATCGTCGAGGACAGCGGCGAATCATCGCGCTGGGTGCCCGGCGTGATCGCCTCGCGCAATCAGGTCGACATGGCCTTCCAGACGCTGGGCCGCATGACGGCCCGTCGCGTCGATCTGGGCGACCGGGTCCGCAAGGGCGAGATTCTGGCCGAGCTTGCGACCGAGGATCTGGCCGCCAATACCCGCGCCGCGCGGGCGCAGCTGGATGCCGCCGAGGTGCAGCAGCGGACGGCCCTGACAACGCTGGACCGGACCCGTGCGCTGGCCCGGCGCAACGTCGCCTCGGCGGCGCAGCTTGAACAGGCCGAACGCGCCGCCGCCGCCGCGGGCGCGGCCGTCGAACAGGCCCGCTCGGAACTGGCGCAGGCCGAGAATACCGAAGGCTACGCGACCATGAAAGCGCCCTTCGACGGCGTGGTCAGCGCCGTTTTCGAAACCCAGGGCGCGGTGGTCAATGCCGGCAAGCCGATCCTGAGGCTTTCGGCCGAAGACGAACGAGAGGCGGTCATCGACCTGCCGGAACCGGCGCTGGCCGGGTTGCCGCCCGATGCCGTCTTCACCATCTGGCAGCGCGGCGATCCCGGCAGCGAGGTGCCGGCGATCCTGAACCGCATCGACCCGCTGGCCGATACCGCGACGCGAACGCGCAGGCTGTATCTGACGCTGCCGCCGGACACGACGCTGCGGCTGGGCGCGCTGATCCGGGCGCGGCTGGGCAGCGCGCGCGATCCGGCGCTGACCATCCCCGAACAGGCCGTCTTCGACCGCGACGCCAGTCCCCATGTCTGGCGCGTGATCCGCGAGGATGGGAAGGGCCCGTCCGGGCCCGGTCGCGTCGAGGCGGTGGCGATCGGGACCGGCGCCACGCTGATGGGGCGGGTGCTGGTCACCGGCGGTCTGACTCTTGGCGATGAAATCGTGATCCGCGGCGTGCGGTCGCTGAGCGATGGTCAGGCCGTGGGGCGGAGGGTCGATCCGTGAACCGCTTCAATCTGTCCGACTGGGCGCTGCATCACCGCAGCTTCGTCTGGTTCCTGCTGATCGTTTCCATGCTGGCGGGCACGCTCAGCTATCTTGCCCTGGGTCGCGAGGAAGATCCGAATTTCACCATCAAGACCATGGTGGTCGGGGCCGCCCTGCCCGGCGCCTCGATCGAGGAGACGCGCGATCAGGTCACCGCGCGGATCGAGAAGAAGCTGGAGGAACTGGACGCGCTGGATTTTACCCGCTCGGTCACGACGCCGGGACAATCGGTCGTCTATGTGGAACTGCTGCCGACGACGCGCGGACCCGCCGTTCCCGAAATCTGGCAGCAGGTGCGGCGGATGATGTCCGATATCCGCGCCGATTTTCCCGATGAATTCGCGGGGTTCCAGTTCAACGACGATTTCGGCGATGTCTATGGCAACATCTATGCCTTTACCGCCGACGGTTTCAGCCCGCGCGAGATGCGCGACCGGGTCGAGGCGATCCGCAGGCAGGTCGCCGCGCTGGATGCCTCGGGCAAGGTCGATCTTCTGGGCGAGCAGGACGAACAGATCTTTCTGGAATTCTCGACCGCGCGGCTGGCCGCGATGGGCCTGAGCCAGCAGCAGGTGCTGAATTCTCTGGCCACGCAGAACGCCATCGTGCCCTCGGGCGTGATCGAGGCCGGGCCCGAGCGGGTGCTGGTCCGCGTGGGCGGGCAGTTCGACGACGCCTCGGCGATCGGTGCGGTGAACCTGCGCGTGGGCGAGCGGTTCTTCAACGTCGCCGATGTGGCGACGGTGACGCGGGGCTACGAGGACCCGCCCCGGACCCTGTTCCGCTATCGTGGCAAGCCCGCCATCGGCTTGCAGATCGGGATGCGCGAGGGCCAGAACATCCTTGAATTCGGCAAGGAGCTGGATGCGCTGATGGATCGCGTCGCGGCCGACCTGCCGATCGGAATCGAGATGGCCAAGGTCGCCGACCAGCCCCTGGTCGTCGACCAGGCGGTCGGTCACTTCGTCAAGGCCCTGGCCGAAGCGGTGTTCATCGTTCTGATCGTCAGTTTCATCAGCCTGGGCTTCCGTGCCGGTTTCGTCGTGACGATGACGATCCCGCTGGTTCTGGCAATCACCTTCGTGATCCTGGAGATTTATGGAATCACGCTTCAGCGGATTTCGCTGGGCGCGCTGATCATCGCGCTTGGCCTGCTGGTGGACGATGCCATGATCGCCATCGAAACGATGATCTCGCGGCTGGAAATCGGAGAATCGCTGGAAAAGGCGGCAAGCTATGCCTGGACGTCGATCGCCTTTCCGATGCTGACCGGGACGCTGGTGACGGTGGCCGGTTTCATTCCCATAGGACTGAACGATTCAGCCGCCGGCGAGTTTACCTTCTCGCTGTTCGTGGTGATCGCGGTGTCGCTGGTCGTCTCGTGGATCGTGGCGGTGCTGTTCGCGCCGCTTCTGGGCGTCACCTTCCTGACCACCCGGATCGCCCGCCACGACGCCCGGCCCGGTCGGCTGCGGCGCGGCTTTCACGTGCTGTTGCGGCTGGCGATGCGGTTCCGCTGGCTGACCATCGCGATCACGCTGGCGCTGTTCGCGGTATCGGTCTTCGGAATGCGCTTCGTCGAGCAGCAATTCTTTCCGACCTCGGACCGGACCGAGGTTCTGGTGGACGTGACCGAACGCCAGAACGCCTCGATCACCAAGACCATCGCCGACATGGACCGGCTGGAAGCGACGCTGGAAGGCGATCAGGACGTGTCGTTCTGGACCTCTTACATCGGCCGGGGGGCGCCGCGTTTCGTGCTGTCGATGGACGTGCCGACGCCGGGACCGCATATGGGCCAGATCGTGATCCAGACCCCCGACCTGGCCGCCCGCGACCGGGTCAAGGCGCGGCTGAACCGGCTGGCCGCCGAGGAATTCGCCGGTGTCGACATCTATGTGAAGAACCTCGAAATCGGGCCGCCGGTCGGCAAGCCGGTGCAATATCGCGTCAGCGGTGCCGATGTCGATTCGGTGCGCGATGCCGCGCGTGGGCTGGCCACCGTGATGGCGACCGAGCCGCGCCTGCGCGATATCGCGCTGGACTGGAACGAGCCTGCGCGGGTCGTCCGGCTGGAGGTCGATCAGGAACAGGCGCGGCGTCTGGGCGTGACCAGTCAGGATATTTCCTCGTCGCTGTCGGCGGTGTTTTCCGGCAAGACCGTCACCCAGTTGCGCGACGGGATCTTCCTCGTCGATGTGATCGCGCGCGGAAACGAAGCCGACCGCAATTCCATCAATTCGATCCGCAATCTGCAATTGCTGAACGGCACCGGCCGGAACCTGCCGCTTACGGCCCTGGTCAGTCTTGATTTCGACACCGAACAGCCGCTGATCCAGCAGCGCAACGGCCTGCCAACGATCACCGTCAAGGCGGCGATCAACGGCAAGGATCAGCCCGCGACCCTGGTCGAGGCCCTGGCCGGCCGGATCGCGGATTACGCGGCCGGCCTGCCGCCAACAATCGACATCGCCGTCGGCGGAACCGTCGAAAGCTCGGGCGACAGTCAGGCGCCCATCGCCGCGGTGGTGCCGGTCATGCTGCTGATCATCGCGGTGCTGGTGATGATGCAGATGCAAAGCTTCCGGCTTTCGCTGATCGTCTTCGCGGCGGCACCCTTGGGTCTGATCGGGGTGGTTGCGGTGCTGGTGCCGTTCCGGGTGCCGATGGGTTTCGTGGCGATCCTGGGGATCCTGGCGCTGGTCGGCATCCTGATCCGCAACTCGGTGATCCTGGTCCACGAAATCCAGGAATTGCTGCATCGCGGCCGCTCGCAATGGGATGCGGTGTTCGAGGCCTCGGACAGCCGCGCCCGGCCGATCCTGCTGACGGCGGCGGCGGCGTCGCTGGCGCTCATTCCGATTGCGCGACAGGTGTTCTGGGGACCGATGGCCTATGCGATGATGGGCGGCATCATCGCCGGCACGCTGGTGACGCTGGTCTTCGTGCCGGCGCTCTATTGCGCGGTGTTCCGGGTCAGGCCGCCGCGGGATTGATGCCTGCCCTTGCCCGCGAACGGGTCTGCGCGCGCCGCCGTGCGACCTGGCGGCAGGC
The DNA here is from genome assembly GCF_002413585.1 of Paracoccus sp. UBA5162. Lineage (NCBI taxonomy): Bacteria > Pseudomonadati > Pseudomonadota > Alphaproteobacteria > Rhodobacterales > Paracoccaceae > Paracoccus > Paracoccus sp. UBA5162. Next base: position 6,069 of record NZ_DHXG01000034.1, on the reverse strand, counting down.
ACAGCGCCCCGACGGCGGCGCCATCGCGGGACGCAAAAAACAGCGCCGCGAAGCTTGTCTTCGCGACGCCCTGCCTGCCGGTTTCGCGGCCAATTCTGCAAAGACGCCCTTGCGGCACGCCGCGACCGTCAAATCGCGCCGCCTATTCGGCGGCGCTTCGTCTCGGCAGCACCCAGTTCGGGCGCGGGAAATGGCAGGTATAGCCGTTGGGAAAGCGTTCCAGATAATCCTGATGTTCGGGCTCGGCCTGCCAGAAATCCCCGACCGGTTCGATTTCCGTCACGACCTTGCCCGGCCACAGACCCGAGGCCTCGACATCGGCGATCGTGTCCTCGGCCTCGCGCTTCTGGACCGCATCCGCGTAGTAGATCGCCGAGCGATAGCTGGGGCCGATATCGTTGCCCTGCCGGTTCGGCGTGGTCGGATCGTGGATCTGGAAGAAGAATTCCAGCAGCCGGCGATAGCTGATGATCTCGGGGTCGAAATCGATCTCGATCGCCTCGGCATGATTGCCGTGGTTGCGATAGGTCGCGTTCGGAACCTCGCCGCCGGTATAGCCCGTGCGGGTGCTGATCACGCCCGGCAGGCGCCGGATCAGATCCTGCATGCCCCAGAAACAGCCACCCGCCAGTGTCGCGCGCTCGGTCATCTCAGGCCTCCTCTGCCTGATCAAGGTAGGCGCCATAACCCTCGGCCTCCATCCGGTCCCTGGGCACAAAGCGCAGGGCGGCCGAATTGATGCAATAGCGCAGGCCCCCGGACTCGCGCGGGCCGTCGGGAAAGACATGTCCCAGATGGCTGTCGCCGTGTTTCGACCGGACCTCGACCCGTTCCATGCCGAAGGTCACGTCGCGATGTTCGGTGACATTCGCGTCGATGGGTTTGGTGAAAGCGGGCCAGCCGCAGCCGGAATTGTATTTCGCGGCCGAGGCGAAAAGCGGCTCGCCCGTGACGACATCGACATAGATGCCGGGTTCGAAATGATGGTCATATTCGCCGGTAAAGGCGCGTTCGGTGCCGTTTTTCTGGGTCACCCGGAACTGTTCCGGGTTCAGCCGGTCGATCGCATCCTGCGATTTGCGATATTCCACGTCGGTCCTCCGCGAATCCTGTTCGGTCCCCTATATGGGGTGGACCGGGCGGTCCGCAAAGGTCACGCGGCGCAGAGCATGCGCTTTGCCTCGGCATGGTCGCGGGCCAGCATCTCGATGCGCTGGCCGGCCGGCAGGACGTCGCGCACGGCGCCGATGCCCTGGCCCGATCCCCAGATCTGGCTCCATGCCTTGGCCTTGGCGGCATTGTCGCCGAAATTCATCGCCCTCGCATCGGCGCTGCCCAGATTGTCGGGATCAAGTCCCGCGGCGCGGATCGAGGGGGCCAGGTAATTCCCCGAAACGCCGGTGAACAGCGACGAGGTCACGATGTCCATCGCGTTGCTTTCGACGATCATCCGCTTGTATTCGGGCGGGGCATTGGCCTCGTCGGTGGCGATGAAGGGGCTGCCGATATAGGCCAGATCGGCGCCCATCGCCTGCGCCGACAGAACCGCCCGGCCGGTCGCGATCGCCCCCGACAGCAGCAGCGGTCCGTCGAACCAGTCGCGGATTTCCTGCACCAGCGCGAAAGGCGATTGCAACCCGGCATGACCGCCCGCCCCCGCCGCGACGGCGATCAGCCCGTCCGCGCCCTTGTCGATGGCCTTGCGCGCGAATCTGTCGTTGATCACGTCATGCAGCGCGATGCCGCCGCAATCATGGGCAGCGGCGTTCACCTCGGGTCGCGCGCCCAGCGAGGTGATCCAGATCGGCACCTTGTGGCGGTGGCAGATCTCGATGTCGCGTTCCAGCCGCGCATTGCTGCGATGGACGATCTGGTTCACCGCAAACGGCGCTGCGGGGCGGTCGGGATTGGCCTGGTTATGGCGGTCCAGTTCCTCGGATATGCGGGTCAGCCAGGCGTCCAGCAGCGCGGGCTGGCCATCCTTCTCTCGCGCGTTCAGGGCCGGAAAGCTGCCGACGATCCCGGCCTTGCACTGCGCGATGACCAGGTCCGGTCCCGAGACGATGAACATCGGCGCTGCGACGACGGGAATGCGCAGGTTCTGCAGGATCGGTGGCAGCATGGGTTCCTCCGTGAATTTGGGCAAGGATGGCGCGACCCCGGGCAGGCGGCAACCGTGACGCCGCGACAGTCGCGCCGCGCTGGCCCGAGCCGCCGGATCGGTCTATGACGGGGGCCAGACATCGCGAAGGAGAATCCATGACGCTGTCCCGCCTGAGCCTCGCGGCACTTCTTGCCCTGCCTCTGCCCGCCCTGGCCGGGACCGGCCGCATCGCCGTGATGTCCGCCTTTCCGCCGGAGTGGGTCAGTCTCCAGGCCGATCTGGAAGGCGCCGAGACACAGATCGTCAACGGCACCGAATTCGTCACCGGCACGCTGTCGGGCCAGCCGGTCGTGCTGTTCCTGTCGGGCGTGTCGATGGTCAATGCGGCGATGACGACGCAACTGGCGCTGGACCGGTTCCAGATCGACGCCATCGTCTTTTCCGGAATCGCGGGCGGGGTCGATCCGTCGCTGAATATCGGCGATGTGGTGGTGGCCGGCCAGTGGGGATCCTATCTGGAAAGCATCATGGCGCGCGAGACGGATGGAGGCTTTGCGATTCCGCCGTTTCTGGATTCGCCGTTTCCGAATTACGGCATGATCTTTACCAGCGAGACCACGGTCGCCTCGGACCGGGGTCAGCCTGAAAGCCGGTTCTGGTTTCCGGTGGACGAAATTCTCTTGCAGACAGCGCGCGGTGTTGCCGACAGCACCGAACTGGCCGATTGCAACGCCGAGAATGCCTGTCTGGACAGGACGCCGCAGATCCGCGTCGGCGGGAACGGCGTCTCGGGTTCGGCCTTTGTGGACAATGCGGGCCTGCGCGAATGGATCTTTGAAACCTTCGACGCGCAGGTGGTGGACATGGAATCGGCGGCCGTGGCGCAGGTCGCCTGGGCCAATCAGGTGCCCTTCATCGCCTTCCGGTCGCTGTCCGATCTGGCCGGAGGCGGCGAAGGCGCCAACGAGATGGGCATCTTCATGTCGCTGGCCTCGGAAAATTCGGCATTGCTGGTCAAGCGGTTCCTGGCCGCGATGCCCGCCCCCGAATGATCAGCGCAGCGCGGCGACGCCCCGGACCAGCGGGCGCAGGGCGTCGCCCTTGACCAGCCAGCTTGTCGCGAAGGCGAAGGTGGCCAGCGTTTCCAGCCAGAAGACCGGGCGCAGCGCCGCCAGCCGGGCATCCCAGCCTGTGGCGAACAGAACGCCGATCAGGCCGATGCCGATCACGATCAGCCAGCCGCAGATCAGATAGATGCGGTTCGACGCGCGTTTTTCCATGCTGTCTGCCGCGCCGCGCCGGAAAAGCACGAGGCAGGTGACCGCCAGCGCCGCGAAATACAGCGCCGCCGCAACCAGATGGATTCCGCCCGTCAGCCCGACCCCCAGCCGGCATTGCAGAAGCGTGCAATCGGGCAGGGAATCGGGCGCGATGCCCAAGCCCTGTGGGCTGGTCGGCGCCAGCGCGATCAGCGCGGCCGAGACGGCCGCCACCCGCGCCGTCGCCTTGTCGCTGACGATCTCGGACCCGCGGGGGCGATAGCCCTCGTAGCTCCACAGAAACACCGCCTGGGCGATCAGCGTGCCCACGAAAATCTCGCGCATGGGCGAATAATAGGCCGCCGAAATGCTGCGAAAGAGTCCCGCGGGCGCCGCCAGCCCCCACAGGATCAGCACCACCGGAAGGAAGAAGCCCAGCAGACCGATGGCGCGGCGCACCGCCAGGAAGGACAGGACCAGATCGTTCTCGGCCTTCTGGATGATACCCTGTTTGTCGCCCATGATCGCCTCCGCCTGGAAAGGGCGGAATCTGCCGCGCGCTTAGCCTTGGGTCAACGTGTTGCGTGTTTTCTCATTGCGCCGGACGTTGCGCCTGCGGCGATGAGATCTCTGTAAGGATGGCTTCGGCGGCGGCGCGGGGATTGGCGGCTTTCCAGACCGGTCGGCCGACGACGATGTGATCGGCGCCCGCCGCAATGGCGGTGGCCGGCGTCTCGACCCGTCTCTGGTCGCCCGGATCGCCACCTGCCGGGCGCACCCCGGGCGTCACGATCAGCCCCGAACCGGGCAGCGCCCGGATCGCCGCCGCCTCGCGCGGGGAACAGATGATGCCGTCGGCGCCGGCCTCGAAGGCGCGGGCGGCACGTTCCACGGTAATCTGGGCCAGATCGCCTGGACGGATCATCCCGGCATCCAGATCGGCACGTTCCAGCGAGGTCAGGATGGTCACGCCCAGGATCTTCATGTTCGATCCGCCCGCGCCTTCCTTGGCCGCGCGGATGACATGCGGGTCGCCGTGGACGGTCAGGAAATCCAGATCGAACTGCGCCAGCCCGCGCACGGCGGCCTCGATCGTGGCGCCGATGTCGAACAGCTTCATGTCCAGAAAGATGCGCTTGCCATGTTCGGCCTTCAGCTCGTTGGCCAG
>NZ_DHXG01000034.1:0-1214 GCF_002413585.1 Paracoccus sp. UBA5162 | reverse complement strand
CCGCCGCCGGTCAGCATCCCCAGCCCGATCTTGTAGAAGCCGACCGAATCGCCAAGCTTCTGTGCCAGATCCAGTCCCGCCACCGCGTTCGGCACATCCAGCGCCACGATCAGCCGGTCGTCCATCATCGCCCCCGATTTTTCGCAAACGGCCGCCTTATACACGGTTTCTCGCGGCTTGAAAGCACGAAAGCCGGTGCCCATTTCCCAAGCCATGACCCGGACCGGGACGCGCCGCGACAGGGCGTCCGCGACGCGGGGGCTGATGAAAAAGGAGAATTGCCGATGAACATGGAAAAGTTCACGGAACGGTCGCGCGGCTTCCTGCAAGCCGCCCAGACCATCGCGATCCGCGAGGAAAACCAGCGGGTCGTCCCCGAACATCTTCTGAAGGCGTTGATGGATGACGATCAGGGTCTGGCGTCCAACCTGATCACCCGGTCGGGCGGCGATGCCAAGCGCGTGCAGCAGGCCGTCGATCAGGCCGTCGCGAAGCTGCCCAAGGTCTCGGGCGGCAACAGCCAGGTCTATGTCGATCCCTCGATGGTGCGCGTGCTGGACGAGGCCGAAAAGGTCGCCAAGAAGGCGGGTGACAGCTTCGTGCCCGCCGAACGGATCCTGATGGCGCTGGCGATGGTGAACACCAACGCCAAGGACGCGCTGGAGGCCGGATCGGTCAAGGCGCAGAACCTCAACGCAGCGATCAACGACATCCGCAAGGGGCGCACGGCCGACAGTGCCAGCGCCGAAGACAGCTATGAGGCGTTGGAGAAATACGCCCGCGATCTGACCCAGGCCGCGCGCGACGGCAAGATCGACCCGATCATCGGCCGGGACGAGGAAATTCGGCGCGCGATGCAGGTTCTGTCGCGCCGCACCAAGAACAATCCGGTGTTGATCGGCGAACCCGGCGTCGGCAAGACCGCCATCGCGGAAGGTCTGGCGCTGCGCATCATCGACGGCGACGTGCCCGAAAGCCTGCGCGACAAGAAGCTGATGGCGCTGGACATGGGCGCGCTGATCGCCGGGGCGAAATATCGCGGCGAATTCGAGGAACGGCTGAAGGCGATCCTGAAGGAAATCGAGGCCGCCGCGGGCGAGATCATCCTGTTCATCGACGAGATGCACGTGCTGGTCGGCGCCGGCAAGACCGACGGCGCGATGGATGCCGCGAACCTGATCAAGCCCGCGCTGGCGCGGGGCGAACTGCATTGC
>NZ_DHXG01000069.1:24664-44119 GCF_002413585.1 Paracoccus sp. UBA5162 | reverse complement strand
CGCGCGCTGGACATGTGGAAGACCGCCATCGAAGGTCTGCCGGGCATCACCCCGGTCCGCATTCCCGACCCTACCGGAAACCCGCTGGAGCGGTTGCAGGTCTGGGTCGATCCGGCACGCGCGGGGGCCAGCGCCGCGCAATTCGCCGAGATCCTGGGTCGGCAGGATCCGCCGCTGATCGTGCGCGGACACGAGGTCGAGCAGGGCTATTTCCAGCTGGATCCCTGCAACCTGATGCAGGGTCAGGCCCGGATGGTGCGCGATATCCTGGTCGCGGGGCTGAGCGATGGCGCGGCGGCGGCCGCGATCGACGCCAAGGCCGCCGCGGCCGCCGCCCGGAACGGCGGCACGCAGGCCTATATGGACTGGCTGGCAGGTTGATCGGCGCCGGTCCATCTGCCCTGCGACTGAGCGACGAACCGAAGCCGGCGCGATCCTGCGCCCGCCGCGCGGCCTTGCCAAAGGGTATTGTTGAGTAAATCACTTCGTTTTATCGTCCGGCCAGTTTCGACATCGGAAAGGGTCAGGCATGTTCGACCGCAGCCACCGATCAAGGGGACGGATCGCCCACAGATCAGGCGCCGCAGCCGTCGCACTGAAGGCGCGGGCCGCCGCCTGGGATCTGCCTCTGGTCGAAACGGATGAGGGGCTGTGCCTGTTTCTCTGGAACTGCGAATTGCGCCTGACGCCCGAGGGCGCCGGCCTGCGCATCGATCTGGCCGCACCGGATCAACGGATGCTGGCCACGCTGCGCGACAGCGCCTCGGAATTGTTCGACGAGGCCGGGTTGGCGGTCGCGTGGGATCATGTCGATACTGGCGCGCTGGCGCCCGGGCTTTCACTGGTGCGGGTGCTGTCCGTGATGCGGCGCAGCCCCGGCTTTCTGCGGATCCGGCTGCGCGGTGCGGACATGCCACGCTTTGCCCAGGACGGCCTGCATTTCCGGCTGCTGATCCCGCCGCCGGGCCGCGCGCCTGTCTGGCCACGGATCGGCGCCTCGGGACGGACCATCTGGCCCGACGGGGCGGATGCGATGCACAGGCCGGTCTATACCGTGACCGGGCAGGATCAGGACTGGCTGGATTTCGACGCGTTCGCGCATGCGGACAGCCCGACCTGCGATTGGGCGCTGGCCGGACCCCAGGGCCAGCAGGTGGGCATCACCGGTCCCGGTGGCGGCTGGTGTCCCGATGCGCGGCGGCTGTTCCTGTTCGGCGACCAGACGGCCCTGCCGGCCATTGCCCGGATGCTGGTTCTGGCGCGCGGCAGGGTGCGCGCCGTCCTGCGCTGCGCGCCCGAGGATATGGGGCCGCTGGCAAACGATCGCCGCGTGATTGCCAGCGACGATCTGCTGGGCGCATTGGCCCTTCTGGGGCCTCTGGATCAGAACGATCACGTCTGGTTCGCGGGACCGGCCAACGAGGCGCGGTCGGCCAGACGGATGTTGCGGGATCGCGGCCTCGACAAGACCGGATACACGGCCGCGGCCTATTGGGGCTGAGCCTTGCCGGCAATGGCAAGGGACCGCGCGGCATCCGGATTTATCAGGCGGGAATGGCCACGCGGGCGCCATCGTCGCGGGTCAGCACCTGCATCCCCAGGCCATAGATCCGGGCCAGCATCGCCGGTCGCATCAGCGCGTCGGGGTCGCCCTGCATCACCAGCCGGCCGCCCTTCAGCGCCAGGACATGATCGCAGAACCGGGCCGCCATGTTGACGTCGTGCAGCACGATCACCGCGCTGCGGCCCTGATCGTGGCACATCCGCCGCACCAGGGACAGCACCTCGACCTGATGGGCGATGTCCAGCGCCGAGATGGGCTCGTCCAGCAACAGGGTGCCCGCCTGCTGCGCAATCATCATCGCAAGCCAGGCCCGCTGCCGCTCGCCCCCCGACAGCGTATCGACAAGGCGGCCGGCCATCGGCTCCAGCCCGCATTCAGCAAGCGCAAGGGCGATGGCCTGACGGTCGCGCGATCCGATGCGGCCAAGCGCGCCGTGCCACGGATAGCGGCCAAGCGCGACCAGTTCGCGCACCAGCATCCCTTCGGCCGGCGGGGTCGTCTGCGGCAGATAGCCCAGCCTGCGGGCATAATCGCGCGGATGCCAGTCGCGCAGGTCGCGGCCTTCGAAGCTGACGCGGCCCGTGCAGGGCATTTGCCGGGCCAGCGCCTTCAGCAGGGTGGACTTGCCCGAGCCGTTGTGACCGATCAGCGCGATCACCCGCCCCGATGGCAGATCGGCGTCCAGCCCTTTTATCAGCCGGCGCCCGGCGACATCGACGCCAAGTCTGCGGATCGCGAAAAGGCTCATCCCGGACGCCTCGTGATCAGCCAGATCAGCCAGGGTGCCCCCAGAAGCGACGCGAAAAGGCCCAGCGGCAGATCATAGGGAAAGCCCGCCATCCGGGAACCGAAATCGGCGGCCAGCATCAGGCCGGCCCCGATCAGCGCGGCACCGGTGACGTGATGCGATGGCCGCGCCAGGCCCAGCCGGCGCGCCAGATGCGGCGCCATCAGCCCGACGAAGCTGAGCGGGCCGACGAGCACCGTCGCGGCGCCGGTGCCGATCCCCGACAACAGGATCAGAAACAACCGCGCGCGCCGCAAGGGCAGGCCCAGCCCGATCGCCGTCTCGCCGCCCAGTGGCATCAGCGCCAGCCATCGACGCACGCCGAGACAGGCCGCCAGCATCCCCGCCGCGACCAGGCTCAGGGCCAGGGCGCCGCGCATGCCCACGCCCGAGGATGATCCCGCCAGCCAGCCCAGGATGACCCAGGATCGCGCGTCGCCCGTGGCCATGATCGCCGACAGGACCGCGGTCGCCAGCGCCGATATCGCGATTCCCGCCAGCAGGATGCGTTCGGGCGGCATGTCGCGGCTTGCGGTGAAGGCCGCGACCAGGGCCAGCGCCACGGCCCCGCCGATCGTCGCGCCGGCGCCCAGCAACGCCGCTGTCGGGGCGACGGCAACGAACACCACCGCAGCATAGCCCAGCGAGGCGCCGCCCGACACGCCCAGCACCTCGGGCGAGGCCAGCGGATTGGCCGTCAGCCGTTGCAGGATCGCGCCCGCCATGGCCAGCGCCGCCCCGGCCGAGGCGGCGGCGATCAGGCGCGGCAGGCGCATCGGCAGGAAGGCGGCAAGGCTTTGCGGGTCCAGCAGCAGCCAGCCCTGCGGGCCGCGCCCGATCCACAGCATCGCCAGCGCCGCCGCCAGAGCCCCGATCGCCAGGGTGATCAGCAGGCGCGCCGGCCGGGCGCGGCGCGGGGCGGGGCCTTCGGCGGTCTCGGTTCCCGGCGGCGTGGTGCCGCGCAGGCGGGGCAGCAGCCAGATCAGCAGCGGCCCCCCGATCAGCCCGGTCACGGCACCGGTCGGCAATTCAGCCCCGCCGGCGGCCGCAAGGCCAAGCACCAGCCCGTCGCACAGCGACAGCAGCGCCGCCCCGATCACCGGCGACACGGCAAGATTTCCGGCGATGCCGCGCGCGCCCAGGATGCGCGCAAGCGCGGGCGCCGCAAGGCCCACGAAGGCGATCAGCCCCAGTTCGGCCGAGACGCTGGCGGCGATCCAGACCGCCAGCGCGACCGCGGCCAGACGCATGCCGGCCACGTTCATGCCCAGACCCGAGGCAGAGCCCGCCCCCAGCGACAGCATGCGCAGCGGCCGCACCAGCAGCGCCGCGCCGATCCCGCCCAGGGCAACGACGGCCGCCAGCGCGCGCACGCCCGACCAATCCTGTTGCGCCAGCGCGCCGCCATTCCAGATCACCAGCGACAAAAGGTAATGTCCCCGCGCCAGCGTCACCGCCGTGGCGATCGCGGCGGCGGTCATCCCGACCAGCAGGCCGGCGACCACCATCGTCACCGGGGCGAAACCGCGCCGCGCGCCGATGCCCAGAACCAGCGCCGCGGCCAGTCCCGCCCCGCTCAGCGCCACCGGCCACCGGCCATGCGACAACAATCCGGGCCACAGGATCGTCGCCAGAACCAGCGCCAGCTGCGCCCCGGCCGAGAGACCCAGAGTCGTCGGATCCGCAACCGGGTTGCGCAGCACCGCCTGAAGGATTGCCCCCGACAGGCCAAGTGCCGCCCCCGCCAGCAGGGCGATGATTCCGCGCGGCATCAGCCCGAAGGCCAGCAGGATCTGGGGCAGGCTCATCGCCTCAGGCCGGAACGGCGGCGCCGGCCAGGCCTGCATGGGCAACAGGCCGCGAGCCGCAGTCAGCCACATCAGCGCCGAGGCCGCCAGCGACAGCAGAAGAAGGGGCAGGGCACGGGTCATGTGGCGCGGCGCGGTCCGGTCTGGAAGGCTGCGGCCAACAGTTCCGCAAAGCGCAGGGCCGCAGGCGCGCCGCCGAACGCATTGACCCGTTCCAGCCGATACAAGCGGTTCTCGCGGACCGGCGGCAGCGCCTGCCACAGAACGCTGCGCGACAGGTCGCGTCGGGCCTCGACCGGGACATTGCCGACGATGACCAGCCGCGCCTCGGGCATCGCAGCCAGGCGTTCCATCGGGACGGGCGCGAGAAAGCTGAACCGGGTCTTGGCGGACCAGGCGTTTTCCAGGCCCAGCCGGGTCAGCGTGCTGCCGAACAGGCTGTCGGGGCCGAAGGCCCGGACATGGCGCGCATCGCCGATCTCGATCAGCGCCACCGGCCTGTCCCGAAAGGCGGCAAGCCCGGTCGCCACGCCGTCCAGCGCGGCTTCGGCGCGGGTCCGGGCACACCGCCCGGCGCCCGGATCCCCGATCGCCCGCGCCAGATCGTCCAGCGCCGCCAGCGCGCGAGGCAGGGGCGGGTCGCCCGGCCTGTAGAAGGTCAGCGACAGCACCGGCGCAATCCGGCGCAGCTTGTCCTCGTAGCGGGTATAGAAGGGCGAGGTCAGGATCAGGTCGGGGCGCGACAATTGCAGCAATTCGAAATTGGGCGAGCCGCGCAGGCCCAGATCGGTCACGTCCCGCGGCACGGCGGGCGTCACCGCATCGGCACGAAAGCGCAGCAATTCGCTCGCGGCGACCGGCATGTGGCCGATGGCAATGGCGGTTTCCAGCATCGCCCAGTCGATCGCGGCCAGACGTTGCGCGGGGGCGGCTGCAGCCGCTGCGGCGGTCACGCGCAGGGGCAGCGCCGCCACCATCAGGCCGGCGGCGGTCAGGACGGCGCGACGTTCGGTCCGGAACGCGGCCCGTCCCGTCACCACGTGTAGGCGACCCTGGCGCTGACAGCGCGTCCTTCGCCATACGAGCAATAGGAAAATCCGCAGGCGCTGACATAGACCTCGTCGGTCAGGTTGGTCAGGTTCAGCGACATCTCGACATTGCCGGCGGTATAGCCTGCGGCCAGATCGATCAGCGTCACGCTGTCCAGTTCGGCGGAATTGGCCGCATCGATGTAGCGTTCGCCGATATAGCGGACCCCGCCGCCCAGCCGCAGGCCGTTGCCGAATTCCCGGTCGATCCACAGGCTTGCAAGATGGTTGGGCGCATCGGCCAGTTCGTTTCCGTCCAGCGGATCGCCCGAGGGCGCGACCTGTTCGGTTTCGTTATAGGCATAGCCGCCGCGCAGTTTCCAACCTTCGGCGATCTCGGCCGTGGCCTCGATCTCGAACCCGCGCGATGCCACCTCGCCGATCTGGCGCAGGCCGCTGATGCCGCCTTCCAGGACCGAACGGTTCACATTCGTCTGGCGCAGGTCGTAGAGCGCGGCGGTCATCAGCCCATCGAACGCGGTGGGCCGGAATTTCACCCCCAGTTCCCATTGCTTTCCCTCGGTCGGGCGCAGGGCATTGCCGTCGATATCCTGGCCGGCCTGCGGATCGAACGAGGTCGCATAACTGACATAGGGCGTGACGCCATTGGCCATGACATAGGCCAGACCCAGGCGGCCGGTGAGCTGGTTGTCCTTGTAGTCCGCGGCGCTTCCGTAGCGTTCACCGGTCTGTTCCACCCAATCGTAGCGCAAACCCAGCGATCCGCGCCAGTTGCCGTATTCGATCTCGTCCTGCGCATAGAGGCCCGCCTGACGCAGCAGCGAGGGCCCGGCATTGGGCTGACCGAAGAAATTGCGGCCCCCGGCATTATAATCGGGATCGCGCCAGTTCAGGTCGGTCGCGGTGCCGAACTGGCTGCTTTCATAGGCGTCGTATTGACGGATATCGGCGCCGAACAGCAGCCGGTGGACGGCCTGCCCGGTCGTGACCTCGCCGGCCAGACGGGTGTCGAGGCTGATCGTCTCGCTGTCCTCGCTCTGCCGGCTGGAGCCGCGGCTGAACCTGTCCTCGCCGGTGACGGCGATCGCGTAGGTGCTGCGATAATCCCAATCCAGTTTCTCATAGCGGAATCCCTGGCTCAGCGTCCAGCCGCCGTCCAGTTCGTGGCTCAGTTCCAGGCTGACGCTGGCGGCGGTGCGGTCGCTGTCGTCCCAGTCTTTCTGGCCGGTATACAGATCGCGCAAGGAATCGCCGTCGCCCGTCCGGGTCAGCGCAAAGGGCACACCCGTCGGCGACATCGGCGCATCCCTGGTATAGTTCGCCATCAGGTCGATGGTGGTGCCGTCATCGGGTCGCCAGCGCATCGCCCCGGCCAGATAGCCGCCCCTGTCGGTCAGATCCTCGATCTGGGTGCTGTCGTCCCGGCGGATGCCCGTCAGACGCCAGGACAGGGCGTCGGACGGGGCGCGGTTCATGTCGAAGAACGCCTGCGCGCTGCCGGTGCTGCCATAGCCGATCCCGGCCTCGCCGAAATCGCCATCCTGCGCCCGTTTCTGGACCAGATTGATCACGCCCAGCGGCGATCCGGCCCCGTAAAGCGATGATGACGGGCCGCGCAGAACCTCGATCTGCTGCACCCCGTACAATTCCTGCCCGATCGCCCCGAAATAGCGACCCTGACGCAGGCCGTTGATATATTGAGCGTTATCGGCCCTGAAGCCGCGGATATAAGGGGTGTCGAAGCGTGGATCGACGCCAAAGGGTTCCGCCAAAACGCCGGCCGTGTAGCCAAGCGCCTGGCCCAGGTTCCGCGCGCCCTGATCCGTGATCTGATCGGAGGTGACGACCGAAACCGATTGCTGCATCTCGGCTATGGGCGTGTCCGATTTGGTCGCGGCTTGCGAATAGTCGCTGACATAACCCTCGGCGGCGCTGGTCGCGCCGGTCGTTGCGGTCAGCGTGATCGTGTCCAGAACGACCGGAGCTTCGCCCTGTTGCGCGGTGGCGAAAGCCGCCGACAGCGCAAGAACGCTGACGCTGGCGATCGGAAGGATGCTGAATCGGGAAATCATGTCTGCCTGCCGGAAAAATCACTGTCCGACAGGATGTTGACAAAAAAACTTGGCTATTGTCAATGGTTCCCGACTGTATTTGTCGGAATAAGGCCGGCGGCAGTAGTTTCTGCCGCCGGCCCGTTCGTCGCGATGCCGGAAGCTGCGATCAGGCCAGATCGAAGCGGTCCGCGTTCATCACCTTCGTCCAGGCGCGGACGAAATCACGCAGGAATTTCTGTTTGTTCCCGTCGCAGGCATAGACCTCGGACAGGGCCCGAAGCTGCGAGTTCGAGCCGAAGACCAGATCGGCGCGGGTCGCGGTCCACTTCTTTTCGCCCGTCGCCCGGTCGCTGCCCTCGAACAATTCGGCCGAGCCTTCGACGGCCTTCCACTCGGTCCCCATATCCAGCAGGTTGACGAAGAAATCGTTCGTCAGCGTGCCGGGCGCGTCGGTGAAGACGCCGTGGCTGGACTGGCCGTGATTGTTGCCCAGAACCCGCAGGCCGCCGACCAGCACGGTCATTTCCGGCGCGGTCAGGGTCAACAATTGCGCCCGGTCCACCAGCAGCTTTTCGGTGGGCACGCTGTAATCGGCCTTCAGGTAGTTGCGGAAACCGTCGGCCTCGGGCTCCAGCACCTCCAGTCCCTCGGCATCGGTCTGTTCGGCGCTGGCATCCATCCGGCCCGGCGTGAACGGCACCTCGATGCCGCCGCCCGCGGCCTTCTCGATCGCGGCGGATCCGCCCAGCACGATCAGGTCGGCCAGCGAGATTCGCTTGCCGCCGGTGGCCTTGCCATTGAAATCGGCCCGGATGCCTTCCAGCACCGACAGGACGCGGGACAGCCGTTCGGGCTGGTTCACCTCCCAGTCCTTCATCGGCGCCAGCCGGATCCGCGCGCCATTGGCCCCGCCGCGCTTGTCCGAACCGCGGAAGGTCGCGGCCGAGGCCCAGGCGGTCTGCACCAGTTCCGGCACCGACAGGCCCGAGCCGAGGATCTGATCCTTCAGCGCGGCGATGTCGGCCGCATCGACCACAGGATGATCGCAGGCCGGGATCGGATCCTGCCACAGCAGATCCTCGGCCGGGACATCCTTGCCCAGATAGCGCGCCTTGGGGCCCATGTCGCGATGCGTCAACTTGAACCAGGCCCGCGCGAAAGCCTCGCGCAGCTGATCGGGATTTTCATGGAACCGGCGCGAGATCGGCTCATAGATCGGGTCCATCCGCATCGCCATGTCGGCGGTGGTCATCATCGTCTTGACCTTGCGGCCGGAATCCTCGGCCGCCGGGGCCATGTGATCCTGGTCCACGCCCACGGGGGCCCATTGATGCGCGCCGGCGGGGCTTTTGGTCAGTTCCCATTCATAGCCGAACAGCATGTCGAAATAGCCGTTGTCCCATTGCGTCGGGTTCGGCGTCCACGCCCCCTCGATCCCCGAGGTGATGGTATGGCCGCCCCGGCCGCTTTCGTGGCGGCTGATCCAGCCCAGGCCCTGGGCGGCGATATCCTCGCCCTCGGGTTCGGCGCCGACCAGCGCCGCGTCGCCCGCGCCGTGGCATTTGCCAAAGGTGTGGCCGCCCGCGGTCAGGGCCACGGTTTCCTCGTCATTCATGCCCATGCGCGCGAATGTCTCGCGGATGTCGCGGCCAGAGGCAACCGGATCGGGTTTGCCGTCCGGCCCTTCGGGATTGACGTAGATCAGGCCCATCTGCACGGCGGCCAGCGGGTTTTCCAGCACGCGGTCGCCCGAATAGCGGCTGCCGGGCTTGTCGCTGGTCGCCAGCCATTCCTCTTCGGTGCCCCAGTAGATGTCTTCCTCGGGTTCCCAGATGTCCTCGCGGCCGCCGCCGAAGCCGAAGACCTTGCCGCCCATCGATTCGATGGCGCAATTGCCCGCCAGAATCAGCAGGTCGGCCCAGGACAGCGCGTCGCCGTATTTCTGTTTCACCGGCCACAACAGGCGCCGCGCCTTGTCCAGATTGGCGTTGTCGGGCCAGGAATTCAGCGGCGCGAAACGCTGCGAGCCTGACGACGATCCGCCCCGTCCGTCGCCGGAACGATAGGTGCCGGCGCTGTGCCATGCCATGCGGATGAAGAAGGGACCGTAATGGCCGTAATCCGCAGGCCACCAATCCTTGCTGTCGGTCATCAGTGCGAACAGATCGTTCTTCACCGCGTCGATGTCCAGCTTCTGGAATTCGGCCTTGTAGTCGAAATCCCCGCCCATCGGATTGCCCAGCGGCGTGTTCTGGTGCAGGATCTTCAGGTTCAGCTGGTTCGGCCACCACTCACGATTGGACCGTCCGCCGAAAAAGGTGTTGAGGGCGCTGCCGCCGTGCATCACCGGGCAGCCGCCGCTTTCCATGTCTTTTCCATCCATGATCGCCTCCTGGAATCTTTGGGATGCGCGCCGATCGCGCCCCCGCTTTTCGGCACCGATGCTAACAAAATCGTGCCATACGGAAGAATCGCAAATTTTGATCTTCGCGATAGGTTTGCCTGATAAAGATGCCGGCGGCGGCCGGTTTCGGGCAAAGCCGCCCCACCAGGACTTGTCCGCGCCGCGCCATGAACGTGTTGACACAACAACGCCATTCCGCATGATTTGCAGATCGAAGAGGTAAGTGTCTTGTTCCGTTTCAGGTGTTCGAGTTTTCCGGTTCTCGTGATCGGCATCGCCTTGGCGACCGCTCCGCGATCGGTGATCGCGCAGGATCAGGATCCGGCACAGAGGGCACAGGCCCTGCGCCAGATCATCGTGACCATGGAAGACGAGGCCCGGCAGCTGGAAACCAAGGTGGCCCAGGCACGGGCGCGCCTGGACGATCTGAACCGGCAGGCCGAGGCGGCCGAACAGGAACTGGCGGCGCTGGACGGCAAGGCGGCGCAGGCGCGTGACGAACTTGCCGCCCTGACCGCTCAGCGAGACACGCGGCGCGCCGAAAATACCGCGGCCGGGGAAAAGCTGGCTGGATTGCGCGGAACGGCCGTCACGCTTGATGCCCGGATCGAGGCCCTGGCGGAACGGCACGAACAGGCGAAACGGGATCTGGCGCGCATCGAGAAGGCCGGCGCCGATCGCGAACAGGTGCTTGCCGAAATCGAGACCGCAAGGACCAGGGCGGCGACGCTGCGCGACGAGGTCGCGGCTCTCGTCCAGCAGCGCGATGCGTTGCAGGCCGGCGCCGCTGCGGCCGGGCAGGCCGCCACCAAGCTGACCGAGGATCGGGCGCAGCTTGCGCGGCAACGCGACACCCTGACCGCCGAAATCAAGGCCCTGACCGGCCGGCGCGATCAGTTGCAGCGGCAGCAGGCGCGGGCGGCGGAACTGACCGGGCGGATCGCCTCGCAGGAATCCGCGCTGGCGGATCTGCAGGCCCGGGCCGGAACGCTGCGCGAGGAGGTCGCGACCCTGACCGAAAGCCGCGATTCCCTGCAGGCCGGGCTGAACCGGATACGGGCGCAGACCGCCGCTGCTGGGGCAGCCCAATCGCCGCCGGCCCGATCCGCTGCCCCGCCGGCCACCGGCGAAGCCCCGACAACCGCCGAGGCCGCTTCCGCGACGGGCCGCAGCCCGGATGCGGTCGACGCGGCGCTGGCGGCCGCGCCGGGTCTGCCGGACAGTCCCTCGCAGTGGATGCCGTTGCGGAAGGCCCTGATCCGCGGCGACTGCACGCCCCAGGCGCTTGCCCGGATACAAAAGCCGGTCAACCGCCAGACGCTGCTGGCGCTGATGTCGCGGCTGGAAGGCTGCTGACCGGGGCGGCCCAGAAACGCGGATGATGACGATTCGTCACCCCGATCCGGCCCCTTGTGCCGAGGATTCGTCGAAGGCCGGCGGGGAACCGGTGCAACGGCCGGAGGCGGCATCAGCGCGGCGGCGGCGCCGTCCGGATCCATGCGGTCCACGCGCCCTGCCCCCCCTGCCCATCCGTCGCCGCCAGCCGCCAGCGGGCAACGGGGCGATCCAGAAGCATCGCCGGCAGCCCTGTCATCGACCGGCGCGGCGTCCCGTCGCCTCCGGCCAGCTGATATTCGACGACGAAGCCGGCCGGGCTTTGTCCATCCGCCGCGCGCCAGTGCAGTTCCGTCTGGCCGGTCCGAAACAAGGCCTGCATGACCGGGACAGGCCGCGCGGTCTGGTTCTGCGCTTCGGGAATCTCCGTCAGGGCTTTCAGCCGTGCCTCGGCCCCCGAGATGCCGTTGGCCATTTCATACCAGGCGCGGGCGCGTTGCAGATCGATCGGCACACCCAGCCCGGCCTCGGAATACTGGCCCAGATAATAGGCCGCCCTCGCGCTGCCCCAGATCGCGGCGCGTTCATACAGCATCAGCGCCTTCGCGGTATTCGCCGCCTCGGCTTCAAGCGCCGCGTTCAGCAGCATCCTTGGATCAGGCGGGGCGGCGATTGCATCGACCCGGGCCAGCACCGGGCCCGGATCCGGCCCGGCCTCGGCCACTGGCGCGATGTTGGGCGCAGGTTCGGGCGCGATGGCCACGGGCGTCGTCGTTGGATCGCGATCCCACAGGACAAGGCCCGCCAGCACCGCCGCCAGCCCGGCCAGCGCCGCCGCGCCGGCCAGCAGCTTTTTCCCAAACGGTGACCGGGATGGCGGCGGCACCGGCACCGGGACCGGCAAGGCCGGTCCCGGGTCCCGGTCCGGTTGTGCCACGGGACGCAGGGCGGCGTCCGTCGCGACCGGCGGCGCGGCTTGCGCAGGGCCGGCCTGCGGTGCCGGTCCGGCAGGCTTGCCGGGTTCGGGACTGGACGGGACGCGGGCCGGTCCGTCGCTCAAATCGTTGTCGATGCAGGCCCGCAGGATGTCCGCGTCGATCCGGCCCCGGCCAGAGCGGAGGGCGATGAAAAGACATTGCTGGGCCAGATGGTCGATCGCGCGGGGCAGGCCCGCGCTTGCGCTGTGCAACAAGACCAGGCTTTCGGGATCGAAGCCGGGAAGATCGGCTCCGGTCGCCTTGCGCGCATGGGACAGGCGATGCGCGATATAGCCGGCGGTTTCCGCCTCGCTCAGCGGCGGCAGGTCGAACCGGCCCCCGATCCGGCTGCGCAGGGCCAGGCTGGCCGGATGCTCGATCCGCGCCCGAAGTCCGGGCTGACCGGCCAGCAGCAGCGGCATCGTGCTGCGCCCGTCACCGTGAATGTCGGTCAGTTGCCGCAACTGGTCCAGTTCCTCGACGCCCAGCGTCTGGGCCTCGTCGGCAATCAGCATGACGCGGCGGCCCCGCGCCCCGCAGGCCTCGACGAAGCGGCTCAGCCGGGTCAGCAGCTCGGCCGGGGCGGCATCCGTATGATCCTGCCCGAAGGCACGCAGGGCCCAGCGAAGCGGCGCGGTCAGCTCCGCCCCTTCCTGACCCAGCAGGCCGAATTCGATCCTGTCCCGGTAGCGATGGATCAGCGCCCGCAAGAGCAGCGTCTTGCCGGTGCCGACATCGCCGGTCAGAACCGCGATCGGCTGGTTCGATTCGACCGCGGATACCAGCATCGCCAGCGCCCGGCGATGGCCTGCGGATTCGTAGAGCAGAGAGGGATCCGACAACGGGCGAAAGGCCGGAAAGACCGGATCGGGCGGCATCCAGTTCATGAAACGGGTCCGGCAGGCAAAAAGACACTCGGCAGTGACGTGTCCCGCCAGCCTAGGGCGGACCCGGCGCGATGTCTATCGCCGGATCGGTCCTGAAGCGGGCAAGGACCGGACCGCCGCAGAGGATCGCCCCCCGACAGGCGTGCCGGGCCGGGGGGTTTGGGGGGCTGCGGGAAAGCCCCCCAAGCCGGCGCGGGACGCAGATCGCCGGTCCGGGCGCTAGCCGGCATCCGCGACGAAGCCCGCCGCCTCGATGGCGCGGCTGGCGCAGGCTTCGTCATTGTCCGATGTGTCGCCGGTGATGCCCACGGCCCCCAGAATCGCGCCATCGCGCCGGATCAGCACCCCGCCCGGAACCGGCACCAGCGATCCGCCCGACAGCGCGTTCATCGACTGGATGAAATAGGGCTGTTCCTTTGCCCGCTCATAGATCGCGCGCGACCCCATGCCCAGGGCGATGGCGCCCCGCGCCTTGCCCTGGGCGATGTCGGGGCGCAGCGTGCTGGTCCCGTCCTGCCGCAGCAGCACCTTCAGGTCTCCGGCCGCGTCCAGAACCGCGACGGTAATCGGTTTCAGCGTCATCTCGGCCGCGATTCCCAGGCAGTTATCGGCCATCTTGCGGGCATCGTCCAGGCTCAGATCCATGTCGTCTCCTCTCTCGAAATGGCAGTCCTTGCCGCCCGACTTCGCATATCACGACCGGCTGTGCCTAGCCCTCGAAATCGAGATGGACTTTCACCGCCCGCGAGCGGTCGCCCGCCAGATCGAAGGCCCGAACCGCGTCGCGCGCCGGCAAGACCTGCGTGACCATGGGCGACAGCTCGATCTGCCCCGCGCCGATCATCGCCACGGCCTCGGCGAATTCGGCGTCGAAGCGATGGCTGCCCAGAAGGCGCAGTTCCTTGGCCACGATCAGGTTCAGCGGCAGCGGAATCGTCCCTGCCACGCCGATCTGCACGATGCTGCCCTGCGGCCGCGTCGCCGCGATCGCCTGGGCGATGGCATGGGAATTGCCCGAACATTCCAGCACGATGTCGATGCGCCCCTTGCCCTGGGCCAGATCGGCCAGCGCGTCCGGTGTCTCGGCCACGTTCACCACGCGGTCCGCCCCCATCCGGCGCGCCACGTCCAGCGTGAAATCCTGCACATCGGTCACCACGATCCCGGCCGCGCCGCGCAGCCGGGCCAGCGCCACGCAGATCGCGCCGATGGGGCCCGCGCCGGTAACCAGCACCCGCTGGCCGGCAAGCGGCGGTGCCAGGGTCAGGGCATGCAGGCAGACCGACAAGGGCTCGGCCCCGGCAGCGGCCCCCGCCCCCACCCCCTCGGGCAGCGCCAGGCATTGCGCGACGGGATGGGCGATGCGGCTGCGAAAAAGGCCCTGTTCGTGGGGCATCCGCATGGCCGAGCCGTTGAACCGCATCGCCAGGCAGTGCCGCGTCTGGCCCGCCCGGCAGAATCCGCACGTCCCGCAGGGCCGCGAGGGGCACAGCGCGACGATCTGGCCCGCGACCAGGCCCGACCCCTCGGGCGCGGCTTCGACGATCCCGGCCGCCTCGTGGCCCAGGATGATCGGCTCTTGCACGCGGACCGGGCCGAAGCCGCCATCGTGGTAATAATGCAGATCCGATCCGCAGATCCCGCCGCGCGAGACACGGATCAGCGCCTCGTCCGGGGCGGGACGGGCATCGGGGCCATCCTCGACGCGCAGGTCACGGGCGGCGTGAAGGCGGCAGCACAGGTCTTGCATCACTTGTCCATCAGCGAGGGCAGGAAGGTGCTGATCCACGGAATGTAAGAGACCAGCAGCAGCACGAATATGTTCGTCGCCAGATAGGGCACCAGCGCCCGGATCACCGGGGCCAGCGGCAGCCGCGCGATATTGGCGCAGACGAACATGCAGACCCCCACCGGCGGCGTGGTCAGCCCGATCATCAGGTTCAGGACGGCGAAGACGGCGAAATGCAGCGGCTCGATACCCACGCCCTGCGCCAGCGTCAGCAGCGGCACGAACAGGATGATCAGCGCCGCGATGGTTTCCATGAACATGCCGACGACCAGCAGGATGATGTTGATCAGCAGGATCACCAGAAACCTGTTATCCGTCACCGACAAGACCCCGGCGGCGATCTTCTGCGGGATCTGTTCGCTGACCAGAATCCAGCCAAAGACATTGGCCGTCCCCACCAGCGCCAGGATCCCGGCCGATCCGACCGCGCTGTCGATGACGATGCCCGGCACGCGGGCCAGCGGCAATTCGCGATAGACGAAGGCTCCGACCAGCAGCGCATAGATCGAGGCGATGACGGCGGTCTCGGTCGGGGTGACATAGCCCGACAGCATGCCCCCCACGATCAGCGCGGTCATCGCGAGCGCCCAGAAGGCACCCAGAAAGGCGCGGCCAAGCTCGGTCCAGCCCTGCCAGGCCTGCCGCGGAAAATCGCGGCGCCGGGCGATGATCCAGGTCGTCGCCATCATCGCCACGCCCAGCAGGATTCCCGGCAGCGCGCCGGCGATGAACATCTTGCCGACCGAGATCCCGGCCAGCGATCCGACGATGATCATCGGCACCGAGGGCGGGATGATCGGACCCACCGTAGACGAGGCGGCCGTCACCGCGGCCGAGAACGCGGCCGGATAGCCCGCGCGCTTCATTCCCGGAATCATCATTCCGCCGATCGAGGCGGCATCGGCGACGGCGGTGCCGGAAATGCCGCCGAACAGCATCGACGAGGCGATGTTGGTCTGCGCCAGTCCGCCCCGGATCCAGCCGACCATGGCCTGCGCGAAGCGAATGATGCGGCTGGTGATGCCGCCGCCATTCATCAGGTTTCCCGCCAGGATGAAGCCCGGAATGGACAGCAGCACGAAGCTGTCCATGCCGGCATACATCTTTTGCGGAATCACCACCAGCGGCATTCCCTGCCACAGCAGATAGGCCATCGAGGACAGGCCCAGCGTGATCGCGACCGGCATCCCGATGGCCAGGCCCAAAACGAAGGTCAGGCCCAGGATCGTCAGGCTCATTCGATCCCTCCCAGCGGGTTCTCGGGCCTGCCATCGCTTGCCCCCGTCACCATGCCCACCAGGCGCAGCAGCGCCGCAAGGCCCAGCATCGCCAGCAGCACCAGCACGCTGCCGTGAACATAATTCATCGGCAATGCCAGCGCAGGCGATGTCTGCATCGCGCCGATGCGGGTGAACCGCCATGCCGGGCCGATCAGCAAGGCGCAAAAGGCCAGCACCAGCGCCGCCGACAGCAAGCGCATCAGCCAGGGATAACGTCCGGGAAGATTTTCGCTGAGCAGATCGACATTGACCAGATCGCCCGAGAACAGCGCCAGCGCCGTTCCGAAACCGGCGAGATAGAGCAGGGCAAAGCGGGTCAGTTCCTCGGTCCAGACGGGCGAGCCGGCGAAGGTCCGGCCGACGACCTGAATGGTGACGGCGGCGATGAGGACCAGGAAGGCCAGACCCGTCCCCAGTCGCAGCAAGGATCGCAACAGGCGGATCACGGCATTCATCGAAACCTCTCGGGCGCAGGGACGGATGGGGAAGGGCGGGCAGCCGGCACTGCCCGCCCGGGCCGGATCAGGCCTGCTGGTCGAACAATTGCTGCACGACGGGTTTGATCTCATCGCCGATATTGGCCAGCACGGCATCCCTGGCGGTGGCCGCGAATGCCGCCTTGTCGCTGTCCACGAAGGTCATGCCCTTGTCCTTCAGGCTGGCCGCCAGCCGATCCTCGTCGGCGGTGAACATCTCGCGCTCGGCGGTTTGCGCGGTCGCGGCCGCCTGCATCACCGCCTCCTGGTCGGCAGAGGACAGCCTGCCCCAGGTGATCTCGGAGATGGTCAGATAGATCCAGGACCGCACGTGTTCGGTCTTGTTGACGAATTTCTGGACCTCGTAGAAATTCGCTGATTCAATCAGCGCCAGCGGGTTTTCCTGCGCGTCGATCGTGCCGTTCTGCAGAGAGGTGAAGACCTCGCTGAAGGCCATCGGCGTGGGCGCGGCGCCAAGCGCCTGCCATGTCTGCACGAACAGCGGCACGTTGGGAACGCGAAGCTTCAGCCCGTTCAGATCGCCGGGCGTCATGATCTCGCGGTTCGATGTCAGGTTGCGCGGCCCGCGCGCGAAATAGGCGATGGGGCGAATCTGCGCCTTGGCGCGGATCTCGGCCTCGACATCCTTGCCGATCTCGCCCGAGGCGACCTGATCCATCTGTTCCAGCGAGGAATAGGCATAGGGCACGGCCAGAAGCGCGGCCTTCGGTGCCCAGTTCTGAAGACTTTCGCCGGTGATGGTCATGTCGGCGGTGCCAAGCTGCATCCCGTTGATCAGGTCGATTTCCTTGCCCAGCGATTCGTTGGGAAAGACCTGCACTTCGACCCGGCCCTCGGTCAGCTTGGCAACCTCGTCGGCAAAGACCAGCGAGGCCTTGTTCCAGCTGTTCTGTTCGTTGGCGAGATGGCCCAGTTTCAGCGTGGTCTCGGCCGCGCGGACCCTGATCGCGGGCATGGCCAGCACGGCGGCCCCGGTCATCGCGGTGAATTGGCGGCGGTTCAGTGTCATCGTTTTTTCCTCCCATGCGAATGACGAACTCAGTCGGTGAAAAATTCGGCGCGGTCGCTGGTGATGCGCGGCAGATCCTCCAGCAATTGCCGCAGATGGCGACGGATCGCGGCCTCGGCCCCAGCCGCGTCGCCGCGCGCGCCGGCATCGACGATGTCCCGGTGCTGTTCGATCAGCGCGTCCGCCTCGAAAGTCTGCACCGCCAGATAGCGCAGGCGATCCATCTGCGAGGTCATCCGCTCGATCCGGTGCCAGACGTCTTCATGTCCGGCGGCGGTGGCCAGCGTACGATGGAACAGATTGTCCAGCAGGACAAAGCCGTTCACGTCGCGCCGGACCGCGGCGGCGCGTTGCCGGTCCAGCTGTTCGCGCAAATCGCGATGGATATCGTCGGTCATCCGCTGCGTCAGGATGCGGATCATATCGCTTTCGACGGCTTCGCGGATGGCGCGCACGGCCAGAACCTCGCGCAGCGAGATGCGGCCTATGAAAGTGCCGCGTTGCGGACGAACCTCGGTCAGGCCAGCGCCGGCCAGCCGGATGAAGGCTTCGCGAACCGGCTGCCGGCTGACGCCGACTCGACCGGCGATCTCGCTTTCGCTCAGCTGGGTGCCCGGCAGAAGATCGCCGCGCAGGATCAGATCATGCAGCCAGTCATGGACCTGCTGCGCCGTCGAGATGCCCGGATTGATGCGCGGTCGCTGATCCATCTTCCTGTTCCCGGCCCTGCAGCGAGACTGCCATACTTCCATACCAATTTGAAGCGTCCACTTGCGATTGATCGCGACCTGCGGCCGGGGGCGCCTCGGCGCCCGACAACCAGCTCTTGCAACACCCTGCCTGGACAGGCATCTTGCGCCGCATCGCGCCCCTGCGCGCGCCCCAATGTCCGGTGACCGGGCCCCTCTGACGGATGTGGCGGCACGTCCGTGATGTCGGCAC
Organism: Paracoccus sp. UBA5162; assembly: GCF_002413585.1. Taxonomy (NCBI): domain Bacteria; kingdom Pseudomonadati; phylum Pseudomonadota; class Alphaproteobacteria; order Rhodobacterales; family Paracoccaceae; genus Paracoccus; species Paracoccus sp. UBA5162. Next base: position 25,737 of record NZ_DHXG01000069.1, on the reverse strand, counting down.
CAAACAAAGACACGCCGCCTCGGGCATCATGCCATGCACGACGGATCCCAAACCGGTCCCGCCTCTGCGCGGCCCGTTCTTCGCTATTTCCGCTGGGCCTTCATCGTCACCGCCATCGGCCTGGCGCTTGGCGCCGCTCTTGGCTGGCAGACGACCGGCACCTTCGGGGGAATGGCCGGCATCCTTTTCATCTGCACGGTTCTGGCGGTGCTGGAAATCTCGCTGTCCTTCGATAATGCCATCGTGAACGCCAACAAGCTGAAGACGATGCAGCCGAAATGGCAGCACCGCTTCCTGACCTGGGGCATCGTGATCGCGGTGTTCGGAATGCGGATCGTCTTTCCGCTGCTGATCGTGGTGATCGCGGCCGGGATCGGGCCGTGGCAGGCCGTGGTTCTGGCCGCCAGCCGCCCCGAGGAATATGCAAGGATCATGCACGAGGCGCGGCTGCCCATCGCGGCCTTCGGCGGCACGTTTCTGCTGATGGTCGGACTTGGCTTCTTCTTTGACGGCGAAAAGGACGTGCACTGGGTCCGCTGGCTGGAAAGGCGGATGCAGAAATATGCCACGATCCGGGGGATCGAGGTCGGCTTTGCGCTGTCGGTGGTGCTGATCTTCGCCCATTTCCTGCCGCCCCGGGAAAACGAGATCTTTCTGCGCTCGGCGATCTGGGGATTGCTGACCTTTCTGGCGGTCGAGGTTCTCGGCGGCTTTCTGGATCATTCGCAGCAACAGACCCTGGCCGCCGGAGCAAGGGGCGGGATCGGCGCCTTTCTGTATCTCGAGGTTCTGGACGCCTCGTTCAGCTTCGACGGCGTGATCGGGGCCTTCGCGCTAAGCCAGAACCTGTTCGTCATCGCCATCGGCCTGGGCATCGGCGCCATGTATGTGCGATCGATGACGATCATGCTGGTCGAAAAGGGAACGCTGGCCGAATACCGCTATCTGGAACACGGCGCCTTCTGGGCGATCATCGCGCTGGCAATGGTGATGTTCCTGCAATATTTCGTCCAGATTCCCGAAGTCATCACCGGGCTGGGCGGTGCCGCGCTGATCGGGGTGTCGCTGTATTC
>NZ_DHXG01000069.1:0-24289 GCF_002413585.1 Paracoccus sp. UBA5162 | reverse complement strand
CTTTCGGCGGCCATTTCCTGCGCCGGGACGAATCTTGCCTTCTGCCGCTGGTCGGACGGATTTCCGCCGGACCGCCCCTTGCCTTTCCGCGCCGACGGCCTTCCCTGCGGCTACATCTTGCCTTTCCACGGCACCACCCGGCGCTCCACGAATCGCATCAGCATGTCGAAGGCATAGGCGATGGCCGCGATGACGAAGATGCCCATGATCACGGTCGAGGTTTGCAGGAACTGCGACGCGCTCAGCACCATGTAGCCGATGCCCTTCGTGGCCGCGACCATTTCGGCGGCGACCAGCGTGGTCCAGCCGAAGCCGATGCCGATGCGCATCGCCGTCAGGATCTCGGGCATGGCCGAGGGCAGGATGACGTGGCGCATGACCTGCCATCGGCTGGCGCCGAAGCTGTAGGCGGCGTGGATCTGTTCGATCGCGGCCGATCGCACCCCGGCGCGTGCGCCCAAGGCGACGGGCGCGAAGACCGACAGGAAGATCAGCAGCACCTTCGAGGTTTCGCCGATGCCGAACCAGATGATCATCAGCGGCAGATAGGCCAGCGGCGGGATCGGGCGATAGAACTCGATCGGCGGATCGAAGATGCCGCGCATGACCGGGCTCATGCCCATGGCCAGGCCCAGCGGGATGCCGATCAGGCAGGCCAGCAGAAAGGCGCCGAAGACGCGCGCGGTCGAGATCAGCACATGCTGCCAGAACGGCGTGCCGGTAAAGCCCTGGGTCCAGATGTCGAGGAATTTCCGCACGATCGCCTGCGGCGCGGGCATGAACAGCGGCTTGACCAGCCCGGCAGTGGTCACCGCCCACCACAGCAGCAGGATGCCGGCGATGGTCAGCAGGCTGAGCCAGGTCGTGTTGCCCTGCCCCGGCACGCCGTAGGTCTGGCCGGGCTTGGTCGGGCGGGCGCGGCCCAGCCCCTTCAGGAACGCGGCTCCGCGCGGCTTGCCGACCGGGGCCTCCTTGATGCCATGATCGCTCATGCGGCTTCCTCCTCGTCGCTGAAGATGATGCGCAGGACCTCTTCGCGAAGGGTGATGAATTCCGCCGAGGCCTTGACCTCTCGTGCCTTGGCACCGTCCAGGAACTGGCGCGAGAACGGCAGGTCGAATTCATGCGCGATGCGTCCGGGGCGCGGCGACATGACGATCAGCCGGGTGCCCATGAACAGCGCCTCCTCGACGCTGTGGGTGATCAGGAAGACCGTCTTGCCGGTGCTTTTCCAGATCTTCAGGATCAGCTCCTGCGCCCGTTCACGGGTCAATGCGTCCAGCGCGCCCAGCGGCTCGTCCATCAGCAGCAGCTTGGGATCGCAGGTCAGCGCGCGGGCGATGCCGACGCGCTGCTGCATCCCGCCCGACAGCGCATAGACCGGCGATTTCTCGAAGCCCTTCAGCCCGAGAAGGTCGATGAACCGGTCCGCGACCTTGTAAGAGGCGGCGCCCGCCCCGCGCAGCTTAAGCCCGAAGGCCACGTTGTCGCGCACGTTCAGCCACGGCAGAAGGGCATGTTTCTGGAACACGACCGAACGATCCGCGCCTGGCCCGGACACCTCGGTCCCGTCCAGCACGATCTGGCCCGAGGACGGCGACAGAAACCCCGCGATCAGGTTCAGAAGCGTGGATTTGCCGCATCCCGAAGCGCCAAGCGCGACGACGAAATCATGTTCGCTGACAGTCAGGTTGATCCGTGACAGCGCCTCGACCGGCGCGCGGCCGGCCTGGGCCGGATAGACGACCGAAGCATCCCGTATTTCCAGAGCCATGTGATTGCCCTTCCCTGTGCCCGCGCAGGATCGGCCCCTGCGCGGGATTGCCGAAGGCGATTACTGCGCGGCCTTGACATAGGCGTCGGTGACGAAGGGCGCGTAATCTTCGCCCACGCTGTCGATCCGGCCCGCCTCCTTCAGGAATTCGGCGGTCGATTTCAGCACGTCGGACAGGCCGCCGCCCAGCCATTCGGGTTTCACCTGTTCGGAAAGCGGCAGGAAGGTGTAGCCCGACAGCACGTCGGGAACCTGCGCCGGGTCGGCACCGGTGTAGTCGGCGATGATCTTGACCTGTTCGCTGTCGGCGGTCCAGGCCTGCTTGTCGTCCAGATAGGCATTGTTGGCATCGTTGATGGTCTTGATGAAGCCGATCAGCCCTTCCCTGTTCTGTTCGGCGAATTGCTTGTTGACCACCCAGGCATCGAATGTCGGATAGCCCCATTCGGCGGTCTGGTCCGCCCCGACCAGCCGCGTGCCGCTTTGCAGAAGCTGGTTCTGCACCGGCTGCCAGATGAAGGCGCCGTCGATGGCGCCCTGTTCCCAGGCGGCCGCGATCTGATCGGGCGGCATCGACATGATGTTCACGTCACTGGTGCTGAGTCCGGCCTTGGCAAGAACCCCCATCAACGAAAAATGCGCGGTCGAGCCGACCGGTGTCGCGATCCGCTTGCCCTTCAGGTCCTCGATCGTCGCGATCTCGGACCCGTCGCGCACGATCAGGCTTTCGGCATTGCCGATGACCTGCGCCACCATGAACATTTCCAGATCGACGCCCTGCGTCGCGGCAATTGCCAGCGGCGACGAGCCCAGCTCGGCCACCTTGATGTCGCCCGAGGCCATCGCGGCGATCACATCGGTGCCCGCGGCGAACTTGCGCCACTCGACATCCCAGCCTGTGGCCTCGGAAAACTTGCCTTCGGAGGCCGCGACCTGCATCGGGGTCGGGTTGCCGAAATGGCCGATCACCACGGATTGGGCCCAGGCCCCGCCCGACAGCGCCAGCAGCGCGGCGGAAGCGATCATGGTCGTGCGAAAATATCCTGACATGGTTCTGTTTCCCTGTTGTCGTTGTTGTCGATTCTTCACCGGGCGCGCGTATGAGATTGCCGCGCCCCCTGCTTCATTCATTCATTCATGGCCCCCGGCGGCTGAGGCAGGCCATGAAACGCCGCAATCGCGCGAAACGGGCCTGGCCCGGTCGTGGCCCACGCACCGTCGCCGCGGAAGCCGGCGCAGTCATCGCCGCTCTGCCGCGGCAAGCGATGGGGCGCAGGCGGCGATGATGCGGCCGATATGGTCGCAATCCTCGAGGCTGAACGTCAGCGGCAGGCGCATGTCGAACAGCCCCGCCAGAACCGCGTCCGTGCGCGGCAGGGATTGCGGCGCGACGTAGTGCCAGCTTCGATGCGCCGAGGTGAAGCCCACCGGCTCGGCGGCGCCGAACCATTTCAGCTCGACCCCCAGCCGCGCCGAGTCCTGAACGAACCTCTGCGCGGCCTCGCCGCTGATCGCGGGGATGCGGAACTGGATTGAACTGCCGATGAAGGTCTCTGCGGCCGGACGATGAGGCAAGACCAGCGCGGGATTGTCCGACAGACGCCGTGCCACCGCCTCGTAGCGCTGGTTCCAGCGACTTGCGGCATCCTCGATCCGGGCCAGTTGCGGGCGCAGGATCGCGGCGCGCAGATTGTCCATCCGCGCCGACATGTTCGGAATTTCCAGCCGGGCGTCGCTGAAATGGCGTTCCGGGGGCGCGGCGCCGTGCCGGCCATACAGCATGTAGGATCCCGACAGGATGATCGCGCGGGCCATGAAATCCGGATCGTCCGAGACCAGGATCCCGCCCTCGCCGGAATTCAGGTGCTTGTAGGTCTGGGTGCTGAAGGCGCCGGCCAGCCCGAAGGAACCGCTGCGCCGGCCGCGCCAGCGCGCGCCCATCGTATGCGCGCAATCCTCGATCAGCGGAATCTTCGCGGCCCGGCAGATGTCCGTCAGTCGGTCCATGTCGCACAGATGCCCCCGCATGTGCGAGGCCATCACGGCGGCAGGCTTGAAAAGCTCGATCTTGGCCTGAAGATCGTCCAGATCGAGGCACAGGTTCTCGTCGATCTCGACCAGAACGGCGCGCGCCCCGACCGCCACGATCGCGCCCGGCACCGGCGCCAGGGTGAAGGCATTGGTCAGCACCACGTCATCCGTCCCGATCCCCGCCGCGCGCAACGCCATCCGCAGCGCCGCCCCGCCCGAGGCGCAAGCCAGCGCATAGGCGCTGCCCTGCCAGGCCGCGACTTCGCGTTCCAGCGCGGCAACCTGCGATTCCTCGCCCGGCGCGGTGTTGTAGCGGTGCAGCCTGCCGCTTCGCATCACCTCGATCGCCGCGGCGATCGCATCTTCGGGGATCGGCTCCTGCTGGGTAAAGCTGCGCGTGAAGGGCGGAATCGTCATGGTTCAGGCGGCCTCGCTGCTGACACCGCACAGGCTGGCATCCGGGCGGCGCGTCGCGGCGGCGGGTTCCGGTCGCGGCGCCCTGCGGATGATCCGCATGCGCGATGACCCATGCTTTCACCCCGCGATCCATATTGCAAACGCGAAATTTGCGGCTCATCGCGCGGTGATCGCACCCGGTCGAGGCGAAGGTCCATCCGGCGCCCTACGCGACTGTCGGCGGGACGTCGGCCGGCGAGCGGCAGGCCGACAGCGATTCCCGCAGAATGATTTCGGTATCCAGCAGAACGCTGTCCGTATGGGTCTGCCCGGCCACCATCGCCAGCAGGACGGTGGCGGCCTCCTGTCCCATCCGGCGCTGTGGGACCCGGACCGTCGTCAGCGGGGGACAGGACAGCGCCGCCAGTTCGATATCGTCGAAACCGACGATGGACACCTGCGCGGGCACTGCGATTCCGTTCCCGCGGGCGGCCATGATCGCGCCGGCGGCGATGACGTCGTTGCCGCAGATGATCGCGCTTGGCGGGTCGGCAACGGCCATCATCCGTCGGAACGCGGCGGCCCCCTCGGCCGGGTCGTAGCCGGCCTCGATCACCTGCGACAGCCTTGCGCCGGGACAGGCATCGACCGCCATCCTTGCGCCCACAACCCGATCGCGCGCGCGATCGTTGTGCAGGCCGATACCGCCGATCATGGCCAGATTGCGGTGCCCGAAGGCCAGCACGCGGCGGGCCAGATCGAAGGCGGCCTTCCGGTTGTCGAAGCCGACATAGACCCGCCCCGGCTCGGTCCCGTAGGCCCAGGTGACGACATGGGGCACCTTGCGGCGGGCAAGGTAGTCCCAGCTTGCCTCGGGGCGATGCCGACCGATCAGCAGCAGTCCCTCGGCGCCGCGGCTGACCAGATTGCGGATCTGCGACAATTCCTCGTCGGGATCATAGCCGCTGCTGGCCACCAGCAGAGATCGTCCGGCCCCGGCCAGCACCTCCTGGAAGGCCTGCAACCCGCCGGCGAACATGGCGTTGGCCATCGTCGGGATCACGGCGCCGATCGTGCCGCTGCGGCCCGCGGCCAGGAACCTGCCGCCGAAATTGGGCGTATAGCCCAGCCGCTCGATCGCCTCGGCCACGCGCTGGCGGGTGTCCTTGTCGACCTTGCCGGTGCCGTTGATGACCCTTGAAACCGTCGCGGACGAGACGCCGGCCGTTCGGGCGACATCGTTCATGGTGGGCACCCTGGCATCGTTTTGCATGATCGGTCCCCTCTGTAGCCGGGCCTGCCCCGCCGCTGCGGCCTGCCTGCCGCCGACCGCAACGGAGTAAACGCTTGCATGGCACTATGTAAGCGCTTACACTACACCGTGAGACGAAGGGAATCAACCAAGAGGTCTGGGAGGGACGTCACGGTGGTTAAACTCGGCAGATGGGCTGGATACCTGTCGTTCGCGGTTTTCATGCTGTTTGTCGCGAATGTCGTCGCGGGTGCCTTCTATCGCTCGGCATTCCTGTCAGACATCGGCGAAATGCTGGTGCTGTTCACGGCCTCTGCCCTGTTCGTCGTCGTCATCCTCGTCCGCGAAAAGCTGGCCGGAAAGGACGACATCGCGGACCCGTCTCTGCAAGCGCTGAATACCATCAAGGGGGGAAAGAATGACCGAAGAACATGATGACACCGAGATCGTCCGCGAATCGCGCCGGAACTTTCTGAAACTGACCAGCGGCGGCGCCTTTACCGCGGCGGTGATGCTGGGCGCCGGAGGGATGCTGTGGTCGTCCGAGGCGGCCGCGCAGACCCGCGCGGAAGAGGCAGAGCGGGAAAAGGCCGCCGAATTCACCATGGTCATCGCGACCGAATATGTCCTGGGCGCATCGCGCAGCTATCCGCTGATGCAGCTTGACCTGAAGGAAAACATCCAGAACACCACCAATGGCCGGGTCTATGTGAAGCTGGCGCCGGGCGGGCAGCTGGGCGTGGGCGGCGAGCTGGCGCAGAAGACCCAGGGCGGCACGGTCCAGGCCGGACAGTTCTCGTTGTCGAATTTCGCGCCCTTCGCGCCGGTGGTGGACCTGATCAACCTGCCTTATTTCTGCGGCTCGAACCAGCGTTTCACCAATCTCGTGCAGTCCGACGTCTGGAAAAAGAACGTTCATCCGGCGGTCGAACAGCGCGGCTTCAAGCTGCTGATGTATCTGGTCATCGACCCCCGCACCGTGGCCCTGCGCAAGGGCGGCGCCAAGCCGATCCTTCTTCCCGAGGATCTCAGGGGGATCAAGTTCCGCGTCCCCGGCAGCAAGCTGTTGCAGCAATATTACCGGCTTCTGGGCGCCAACCCGACGCCGATCGCCTGGGGCGAGACGCCCTCGGCGATCAAGCAGGGCGTCGCCGATGCCCTGGATCCGGCGGTCGGCGCGCTGGAGATCTTCGGCTTCAAGGACGTGCTGAGCCACGTGACCTTCACCCGGTTCGTGCCTGACAGCCAGTGTTTTGCCTGCAACATGAAATGGTATGAAAGCCTGCCCGGCGAGGTGAAGGAGGCGATGGATTTCGCCGCCGAGATCACCACCCAGCAGAATCTCGCCAAGGTGCCGGCCGCGCGGGCCTATGCGATGGCCGAGATGCGCAAGGCCGGGGTCGAGTTCCACCAGCTCGACGACAGCCAGCTTGCGGCCTGGAAAGAGGCCGGCGGCTATCAGCGCAGCGAATGGGACAGCTACAAGACCGAGCTGGCCGGCTCGATGGATGTCTTCGCACAACTGGAAGAGGCGGCGGGCACCCCGGGCCGCTACTACGTCAACGACGCCTGACCGGACGTTCCGGGGCCGGACGGATCGCGTCCGGCCCTTTTCCTGTCCCGACAGAAAAGGGGGCGATGCATGTTGCGCGCAATCAATCAGAATGCCGAACGCTGGGCCTTGCTGCTGTTTTACACCGTGCTGGTGCTGACCATGGCGATCGAGGTGATCCGGCGCGAGGTCTTTTCCTATTCGTCGATCTGGGGCGAAGAGATCGTCCGCTATTCCTTCATCTATCTGGTCTGGATCGGCGCCGCCTCGGCGGTCAAGGAAAGGGCCCATATCCGCATCGACGTGCTGTTCCATTCGGTCGGCCCGCGCACCAAGGCCGCGCTGTATATCCTGGGTGACCTGGTGATGCTGTCGATCGCGGTGATCGCGCTTTACTGGTCCTTCGAGACCGTCGGCGTCAGCTGGCAGTTCGGATCGGTCACCGACGGGCTGCGCATTTCGAAGGTGTGGTTCCTGATGGCGGTGCCGCTGGGATTTGCGCTGATCATCTTCCGCCTGCTGCAATCGTTGCTGCGCGACTTCGGCGATCTGATCGCCGGACGCCCGGTCTTCGAGGGCAACCAGCTGTTCGATTGAGGTTCCGTCATGCTCTGGAATACGCTTCAGGAACAATCGGTCCAGCTTGACTGGTCGTTTTACGCGCCGGTGCTGCTGTTCGTGCTGTTCTGCCTTCTGGGCGTGCCGATCTGGGCCACCATCGGCGCCGCGGTGGTGCTGATGCTGACGATGTCCGGCGTGCTGCCGATGTCGCTGCTGGGTGAATCGCTGTTTTCGGGCATTGACGCCTTCGCGCTGACCGCCGTGCCGCTGTTCATCCTGACCGGCGACGTGCTGGTCAGGACCGGGCTGAGCCGCAAGTTCCTGGATGTGGCCGAGGCGCTGACCTGCTGGGCCAAGGGCGGCTTCGGCTCGGCCACGGTGCTGGTCTGCGGCATGTTCGCGGCGATCTCGGGTTCGGACGCGGCGGGCGCGGCCGCCGTCGGCCGCATGACCATCGCCCGGCTGGTCGAAAGCGGCTATCCCCGCCCCTATGCCTGCGCGCTGGTCGCCGCAGGCGCCTGCACCGGCATCCTGATCCCGCCATCCATCGCCTATATCATCATCGGCCTGGTTCTGGGCATCTCGGCCTCCACCCTGTTTCTGGCCGCACTGATCCCCGGCACCCTGATCCTGCTGTCGATCCTGGTCACGAACACCATCGTCAACCGCCGACACGCCTATGAAGGCGGCAACATGATCAGCGGCGCCGAATGGCTGGCCAATCTGGGCCAGGCGCTGAAATCGGGCTGGTATGCGTTCCTGGTGCCCGGCATCATCTTCTACGGCATCTTCTCGGGGCGGCTGACCCCGACCGAGGCCGGGGCGACCGCCGTCGTGGTGACGATCATCATGGGTCTTGGCATGGGCACGCTGAAATTGTCGGACTTTCCCTCGATGCTGGTCAGTTCGGCCAAGGTGAACGGGGTGATCCTGCCGATCATCGCCTTTTCGCTGCCCCTGGCGCAGTCGCTGGCAGCGCTTGGCGTGCCGCAGGGCTTCGTCTTCGCGCTGACCAGCCTGACCGAGAATTACTATCTGCTGATCCTGATCATGATCGGCATCCTGATCGCGGCGGGCTGCGTGATGGAGACGACGCCCAACATCGTCATCCTGGCGCCGATCCTGAAGCCGCTGGCCGACAATATCGGCATGAACGAGATTCAGTTCTCGATCATGATGATCACCGCGCTTGGCGTCGGCTTCATCACGCCGCCGCTGGGGCTGAATCTGTTCGTGGTCTCGGGCCTGACCGGCGAATCGATCCTGAAGATCGCGGCCCGCGCCGTGCCCTTCGTTTTCTTCATGCTGCTGGTCACGCTGCTGATCGCCTATGTGCCGGTCATCTCGACCCTGCTTCTTCCCGCCGCCTACAAGTGAGGACTCCCATGACCCGCGAATATCTGAAGAAAGCCGAAAAGACCGCCCAGTCGGATGCCGCCGATGTCCGCCAGACGGTGCAGACGATCCTTGACGAGATCGAACGGGGCGGGGACGAGGCGGCGCGGCATTATGCCGCCAAGTTCGACCAGTACGACGGCAATGCCGTGCTGACGCGGGACGAGATCGCGGCAGCGGCAGCGAAGGTGCCGCAACGGCTGAAGGACGATATCGCCTTCGCCCATGACAATGTACGCCGCTTCGCCGAGGCGCAGAAGGCCACCTTGCAGGACGTGCAGATGGAGGTGGTGCCGGGCCTGATCGCCGGGCAGAAGGCGATCCCGGTCCAGGCGGCGGGATGCTATGTGCCGGGCGGGCGCTACAGCCACGTGGCCAGCGCCATCATGACCGTGACCACGGCCAAGGTCGCCGGCGTCGATCACGTCGTCACCTGTTCGCCCCCCCGCCCCGGCGAGGGGATCAATCCCGCGATCGTCTATACCGCCGATCTGTGCGGCGCCGACAGCATCCTTGCCATGGGCGGCGTGCAGGGCGTCGCGGCGATGACCTTCGGCCTGTTCGGCCTGCCCAGGGCCGACATTCTCGTCGGTCCCGGCAACCAGTTCGTCGCCGAGGCCAAGCGCATCCTGTTCGGCCGCGTCGGCATCGACATGTTCGCCGGTCCGACCGACAGCCTGATCCTGGCCGATGCCGGCGCCGATCCCTTCATCGTGGCCACCGATCTGGTCAGCCAGGCCGAGCATGGCTACAACTCGCCGGTCTGGCTGGTTACCGACGACCGCCATCTGGCGCAGGAGGTGATGGCGCAGGTGCCCGGCCTGATCGCCGATCTGCCGGAACTGAATCGCAAGAACGCCGAGGCCGCGTGGCGCGATTATGCCGAGGTGATCCTGTGCGCCGACCGCGAGGAAATGGCCGCGACCTCGGACGAATACGCGCCCGAGCACCTGACCGTGCAGGCCGCCGATCTGGATTGGTGGCGCGACCGGCTGGCCTGCTACGGCTCGCTTTTTCTGGGCGAGGAGACGACCGTCTCGTTCGGCGACAAGGCGTCGGGGACGAACCACGTCCTGCCGACCTCGCGCGCGGCGAAATACACGGGCGGGCTGTCGGTCCACAAATACATGAAGATCGTCACCTGGCAGCAGGCCACGCGCGAGGGTGCGCGCCCGGTCGCCGAGGCGACGGCGCGGATCTCGCGTCTCGAAGGGATGGAGGGCCATGCCCGCGCGGCCGACGTGCGCCTGCACAAGTATTTCCCCGACCAAACCTTCGATCTGAGCGCGGGGTAGGCCCTCGATGTCGCAGCTTTTCGACCTGACCGGCAGGATCGCCTGCGTCACCGGCGCCAGCGGCGGTCTGGGGCAGGCCGCGGCCTCGCTGCTGGCGCGGTCCGGCGCCAAGGTGGTGGGCATCGCGCGCCGGCGCGAGGCGCTGGCCGCGTGGCAGTCCCGGACGGGGGGCGAGACCGCGATCGTCGCGGCGGATCTGTCGGACCGCGCCGCGCTGGCGCAGATTGCGGCGGATGCGGCACGGGCCTTCGGCGATCCCGACATCCTGATCAACGCGGCCGGCATCAACACCCGCCAGCCCGCCGATTCGGTGACGCCCGAGGGCTGGGACACGACCATGGACCTGAACCTCGCCGCGCCGTTCTTTCTGGCCCAGGCGATGGTGCCCGCGATGGCGCGGCGCGGCTGGGGCCGGATCGTCAACTTCGCCTCGCTGCAATCGCGGCGCGCCTTCGCCGGCGGCATCAGCTACGGCGCCAGCAAGGGCGGGGTCGAACAATTGACCCGCGCCATGGCCGAGGCCTGGTCGGGCCGCGGCATCATGGTCAATGCCGTGGCGCCGGGGTTCTTTCGCACCGAATTGACCGGGCCGGTCTTCGCCGATCCCGAACGCGCGCGGCGCAATGCCGAACAGACCTGCATCGGCCGCAACGGAGAACCCGCCGATCTGGACGGCCCGATCCTGTTTCTGTGCAGCGATGCCAGCGGCTATGTCACCGGCCAGACCCTGTTCGTCGATGGAGGATTCAGCGCGAAATGAAGGCCCTGGTCTATACCGGCGTCGAAACCCTCGACTATGCCGATGCGCCGCGCCCCCGACCGGGCGAGGGCGAGGACCTGATCCGCATCCATGCCTCGGGCATCTGCGGATCGGACATGCACGCCTATCTGGGCCATGACGACCGGCGCCCGGCGCCGCTGGTTCTGGGCCACGAGGCCGCGGGCATCGTCCTGGGCGGCCCCGATGACGGCCGCCGCGTCACCATCAACCCCCTCGTGACCTGCCAGACCTGCGAGGCTTGCCAGGCGGGGCGCACCAATCTGTGCCCGCGGCGGCAGATCATATCGATGCCGCCGCGACCGGGCGCCTTCGCCGATTACGTCGCGATGCCGCGCCGCAACCTGGTCACCGTGCCGGACGATGTGCCGCTCGAAAAGGCCGCGCTGGCTGAACCGCTGGCCTGCGGCTGGCACGCGGTGCGGCTGGCCGGACGGGCGCTGGACCGGCCGCTGGACGATCTGCGCACGCTGGTCATCGGCGGGGGCGCCATCGGCACCGGCGCGGCGCTGGCCCTGCGCGCGCAGGGCGCCGCGAACGTCACCCTGATCGAACCCGGCGAATTGCGCCGCGCGCGGCTGGCCGGCCTGAAGGGTGTCACCGTCATCGCCTCGGCCGCCGACCGCCCCGACCTGACCGGCGCCTGCCATCTCGTCATAGACGGGGTGGGTTTCGAAGCCACCCGCGCCACCGCCTGCGCGGCCGCACGCCCCGGCGGCCAGATCGTCCATATCGGTCTTGGCGCGGATCGCGGCGGGCTGGACATTCGCCGGATGACCTTGCAGGAAATCGGTTTTACCGGCACCTATACCTATACCGAACAGGATTTCCGCGACACCGCCGAGGCAATCTTTTCCGGCGCCCTGGGGCCGCTCGACTGGTTCGACCGGCGGCCGCTGTCGGACGGGCCGCAAGCCTTTGCCGATATCCGCGCCGGCCGCGCCGCCGCACCCAAGATCCTACTCATTCCCGACCAGGAGGACCGCACCGCATGACGATACACCGCCAGATCGTTGACGATTTCACAGCACATGGAATCGATTTCGTGACCACCGTGCCCTGCAAGCAGCTTGCCGGTGTCATCGACGAGATCGAGAACCGCAAGGAGATCTTCCATATCCCGTCGAACAAGGAGGACGAGGGGATGGGCCTTTGCGCCGGGGCCTTCATGGGCGGCAAGCGCCCGGCGATCATCATGCAGAACACCGCGCTTGGGGTGACACTGAACACGCTGGCCACGCTGATCCAGTTCTACCGGATGCCGTTGCCGATGCTGATCTCCTACCGTGGCGAGTTGGGCGAACCGGTGGCCTGCCAGGTCGAGATGGCCGTCCATACCAAGGCGCTGCTGGCGCAGATGCTTATTCCCACCTATCACTTCCATCGCCGGGAAGACGCGGACGAACTGGGTGCGATCCTGAAATACACCTTCATGTGCAACAAGCCGGTCGCGATCCTGACCGATGCCAGCTTCTGGAAAGGAGAAAAGGAATGATCCGCTCCGAGGTTCTGCGCGACATTGCGCCCGTCATCCGCGATCATCTGGTGGTCTGCAATATCGGCCTGCCCAGCCAGGAACTGCACATGATCGACGACCAGCCCAGCAATTTCTACATGCTCGGAACGATGGGGCTGTCCTCCTCGATCGGGCTGGGTCTGGCGCTGGCGCAGAAGAAGAAGGTCGTGGCCATCGACGGCGACGGGTCGGTGCTGACGAATTTCGGCACCCTGCCGACCATCGCCAACAACGTCGCCGACAATTTCGTCCTGTTGATCGTGGACAATGGCAGCTACGGTTCGACCGGGGACCAGCCGACCTATGCGGGCAAGAAGACCTCGCTGGCGGCAGTGGCGCGGGCCTGCGGCTGCGAGAACGTCGTCGAATGCAAGGCCGAGGATACCCGCGCCGCGCTGGAAACCGCGCTGTCGGGCGACAAGATGACGATCATCGTCAGCAAATGCGACAGCGGCAACATTCCGGTGCCGGTCATCACCATGGATCCGGTGACGATCCGCGACCGTTTCATGGGCGCGGTGAAAGCCTGATGGCAGCGATCCATTCCTACGCGGATGCCCGCCGGCTGGCCCGGCGGCACCTGCCCTGGATGGTGTTCGACTATATCGACGGCGCGGCCGGCGCGGGCAGCGGCGAGGCCGCCAATCTCGCCGCCCTGCGCGACATTCGCCTGCAACCGCGCGTCCTGGTCGATGTCAGCAGGCGCGATCTGGGTGTGTCCGTGCTGGGCCAGGATTTCCGCCTGCCCTTCGGCATCAGCCCGATGGGCATGTGCAATCTGGCCCGGCCCGGCGCCGACCTGATGCTGGCCCGCCTGGCCGCGCGGCTCCGGATTCCGCTTGGCGTCTCGACCGTCGCCTCGACCGCGATGGAGCGGCTGATCGAGGAAGCCGAGGGCCTTGCCTGGTTCCAGCTCTACTTCAGCGGCGATGGCCGTGGCACGATGAAGCTGGTCGACCGCGCGAACGAGGCGGGCTATCGCGTCCTGATCCTGACCCTCGACGTGCCCGAGGTCGGGCTGCGACCGCGCGAATTGCGGCGCGGCTTCACCATGCCCTTCCGCATCGGTCCCGCGCAATTCCTGGACTTTGCCCTGCACCCGGCCTGGTCGCTGTCCACTTTGGCCCATGGCCGGCCCCAGATGGCCAATTTCCAGAAGCCCGGTTTTACCTTCGACCGGACCGAAAGCCGGGCCCGGGCCGATTGGGATTACTTCAGGCAGCTCAGGGACCGCTGGCCGGGCAAGCTGGTGGTCAAGGGCGTCACCTCGGTCCCCGATGCGCTGCGGCTGCGCGACGCGGGCGCGGATGCGATCCAGGTTTCGACCCATGGCGGGCGGCAACTGGATTGCGCGCCGCCGCCGATCCTGGCCCTGCGCGCCATCCGCGATGCGGTGGGGGCCGACTTTCCGCTGTTTTATGACACCGGCCTGCGATCCGGCGAGGATGTGGCCCGCGCCTTCGCGATGGGGGCGAATTTCGCCTTCTTCGGCCGCGCCATGCAATTCGCCATCGCCGCCGGGGGCGAGGCCGGCCTGTCGGCCCTTGTCGATCTGGTCACCCGCGAACTGGGCCTGACGCTGGCACAACTGGGCCAGACCGACATGGCGGCCCTGCCCGCGACCCTGCACCGGGCGGCGACGGCCGAAGCGCGGCACGGCCTCGGCGATCCGGCCCATGCGCCGCTTTCACAACCCGGCCCGGTCTCCTAGTCAGACGACAGGGGCCCAGCCGCCTAGGCCTTCAAGGACGCGGATCGACGGATGGTCGGCATTCTCTTTCCAGACGAAGCCCTCATGCAGGGCGGATGATTTCCATGCTCGGGAAACAGATTTCATATACCATGGCTCACAAGCACGCGGTTATGCCGCCGTCGACGTATACCGTCGTGCCGTTGACAAAGGAGGAGGCTTGCGACGACAGGAAGATCGCCGCGCCCACAAGTTCCTCGACCTTGCCCCAGCGGCCGGCCGGAGTCCGATTTTCCAGCCAAGCGGTGAAATCCGGATCGTCCACAAGCGCCTGGTTCAGTGGCGTCGCGAAATAACCCGGTGCGAGGCCGTTGATCTGCAGGCCGTATTTGCCCCAGTCCGTCGCCATGCCCCTGGTCAAGCTGGCCACGGCGCCTTTGGTGGCGGTGTAGGGCGCGATTCCAGGTCGCGCAAGCGCGGTCTGCACCGAGCAGATATTGACGATCTTGCCCGCGCGGCGCCCGATCATGTGGCGCGCGCAGGCCTGTCCCACATTGAAGACGCTGGCGATATTGGTCTGGAGAAGCTTTTCGAAAGCATCGGGGGGGAAATCTTCCAGCGGCCGGCGATGCTGCATCCCGGCATTGTTGATGAGAATATCGATGGCGCCGGTGGCCTTTTCGAAACTGTCGACGGCGCGTCGGGCGGCGGCGTGATCTGTCACGTCGAAGGCCAGTTCGTGAACGGTCACCCCGGTGCCACGCAGATCTTTCGCAACTTGGGACAGCCTGGTCTCATCACGGCCGTTGAGGACGATCTCGGCCCCTGCCGCAGCGAGGCCCGAAGCCAGGGCCCGACCGATACCCTGCGACGAGCCGGTAATCAACGCGCATTTTCCGTTCAGATCAAACAGCGAAATACTCATCTTTTCTCCCGATGCGTGGCCGTTTCATTCGTCATCGCTGACGCTAATTGTTTCGCCGCGGTGCGCTCCGTCACCAGAGGTGCAGGCAGCCGCCGCGTTCTGTGCGCGATCGATGGCGCGAGGTCATTCCGTCCGCGGCGCTAATGTTCCGGATCGTCGCCGATCTCGGCCATTTTTGCATCCAGCTGCGCCAGCAGCGTCAGACGAATATCGGCATATGCCGGATCGCCGATCACGTTGAACAGCTCCAGCGGGTCGTTTTCGCAGTCGAACAATTCCCATTCTCGGTCTTCGCCGCCGTGGTTCGTGCCGGGCAGCTCATAGCCCTCGTTATACCAATATATCAGCTTGTAGCGCTGATCGCGCACACCATAATGCGAATAGGCATTGTGATCGGGGTCACGATGCATCCAGTAGCGGTGATAGGCAATTTGCGGCCAATCGGCGGGCGTGTTGCCCTCAAGCACCTGACGTGCCGAACGTCCCTGCATGTAGTTCGGAATCACCTGGCCTGCAAAATCAAGGAATGTCGGGGCGAAATCGACGTTGCAGATGATATCGTCGCAAATGCGCCCGGCCGGGATCGCCGCCGGATAGCGGATCAGGAAAGGCATCTGAAATGATTCCTCGTACATGAAGCGCTTGTCGAACCAGCCGTGTTCGCCAAGAAAGAACCCCTGATCCGAGGTATAGATGACGATCGTATTGTCGGCCTGCCCGGTTTCGTCGAGCCAGTCCAGCAAGCGGCCGACGCTTTCATCCACTGACTGGATGGTGCGCAGATAGCGCTTCAGATAGCGTTGATATTTGAAATGGTGCAGTTCCTGCCGAGTGGCGAAGCTGAAGATTTCGCCCGTATCCCGATCGATCAGGCGCATTGCGGTCACATCGTCAGGGTTCGGAATTTTCCGGTTGCTGTCGCCGGGCTTCACCCGTTCGCCGACCTCGGCACCACCTTCGGGCTGCACCAGCCCCAGGTCGATATATTTCATATCGTCCTTGATCCGCATCTTCGCCTCGGCCGCCGCGCGGGCGCGGTTGCGATAATCATCGTCAAAGCTTTCCGGCACCTTGATGTCATCGGGATAAAGGCCGCGGTTTTTCGGATGCGGCTCCCATTCGCGATGAGGCGCCTTGTGGTGACACATCAGAAAGAATGGCTTGTCCGGATCGCAGGATTTCAGCCAGTCGAGGCTCTTGTCGGTGATGATATCGGTGGCGTAGCCGGGCACCTCGATTTCCCGGCCCATCTCGATCATATAGGGATCGAAATATTCGCCCTGACCCGGCAGGACCGACCAGAAATCGAAGCCGCTGGGTTCATGGGCCTTGCCCTCTCCCAGATGCCATTTGCCGATCAGCGCGGTCTGATAGCCTGTCGCACGCAGATGTTTGGCGACGTTGGGCCCGCGGCTGTTGATCGGGGTGTCCAGCGTGGTGACATTGTTGACGTGATTATAGGTGCCGGTCAGGATCGCGGCACGGCTGGGTGTGCAAATCGAATTCGTCACATAGCAATGGTTCAGCCGCATACCCTCGGCAGCGATGCGATCAAGGTTGGGAGTACGATTGATGCCGTGGCCATAGCAACCGATCGCCTTCGAGGCGTGATCGTCGGCCATGATGAACAGGATATTGGGGCGTTTGACCATGGTCTATTGTCCTGATGATGGGCTGCGAGAGGTAACCGCCAGGCCGGTTTCCGGGTGAAACGCATGCAGCCGTTCCGGATCGATGCGAACGCGCACGCGGCCGCCCGCCAGGGGGAAATCAGTGCCGCCGACGCGGGCCAGCATGGGCTGGCCCATGACCGACAGGTTCAACAGGGCGTCGGCACCCAACAGCTCGGCCAGCTTGACCCTTGCGTCGAACACCCAGGGACCGGAGGGGGCGTTTTCGGGGGCAAACACCTCCAGATGTTCGGGGCGCACACCAAGCGTCAGGGCGGGATCCGTAGCGTTCAGCCCGATGGCATCGGGCAGGACAAGATCGGAACCCTCGATCCGCCAATGATCGCCCGCCCGGGCGGCCGGCATGAAATTCATCGCCGGGCTGCCGATAAACCCTGCGACGAACTCCGTTGCCGGATGGTCATAGACCTCGCGCGGGGTGCCGATCTGTGCAACCGTGCCGCCATTCAGAATGACGATGCGGTCGGCCAGCGTCATGGCCTCGACCTGATCATGGGTGACGTAGACCGAGGTGACGCCCAGCCGGTCATGCAGTTCTTGCAGTTCCATCCGCATCTTGACCCGCAGCTTCGCGTCAAGGTTGGACAGCGGTTCATCGAACAGGAACACGTCCGGCGTGCGGACGATCGCGCGGCCGATGGCGACGCGCTGGCGTTGACCACCGGACAGGGCGGCGGGTTTCCGTTCGAGATAGGGGGTCAGGCCCAGCATGTCGGCGACGGCGTTGACCCGCTCGGCAATCTCGGCCCTGGGCGTCTTTTGAAGCTTCAGGGCCATCGCCATGTTGTCGAACACGGATTTATGTGGATAGAGCGCGTAGTTCTGAAAGACCATCGCGACACCGCGATCCTTGGGGTCGGTGTCGTTCACCCGCTTGCCGCCGATCAAAAGATCGCCATGGGTGATGCTTTCCAGCCCGGCAATCATCCGCAGCGTGGTCGATTTCCCGCATCCGGATGGCCCCAACAGAACCAGGAATTCACCATCGGCAATCTCCAGATCAAACTGCTTGACCGCCACGACGGCGCCATAGGATTTGCCGATCTGGTTCAGGGTCACGCTTGCCATGTCACAGCCTCATTTGCCCGCGCCAGCGGTCAGGCCGCCGACAATCTGTTTCTGGAATATTGCGGTGATGACCAGAACCGGGATGATGGCCAGAACGGTCGCCGTCGAGATCGTCTCCCACGGAAAGGCGTATTCGCCGGGATAGAGCGAGATACCCACCGGGGCCGTGCGCATGGCATTCTGCGTCATCAGGACCAGGGCCAGCGGAAATTCGTTCCACGAAAAGATGAAGACAATCAGTCCGGTGGCCACAAATCCCGGCCACGACAGGGGCAGCACGATTGTCAGGAATATCCGCAGGAAGCCCATGCCATCCATGCGCGCGGCCTCTTCGATCTCCACCGGCAGGGTGGCGAAGTAGCTGGCCAGCATCCAGACGGTGAAGGGAAGGAACAGGCCCGCATGGGCCAGGACAAGGCCGGTATAGGTGTTCAACAGCCCGAAGTTCAGGAAGTTCTGAAACAGCGACGGCAGCAGCGACACCGGCGGAAACATCGACACCGCGAGGATGGCGACCATCAGCACTCCTGCAAAGCGCAGGCCCAGCCGCGACAGCGCATAGGCCGCCATCCCACCCAATAACAGCGTGACCGCCGTGGCGCCGACCCCGACGATAAAGCTGTTCAGGATATAGCGCAGCAATTCCGGCGAATTGGTGAAGATCGAGACGTAATTCTCGAATGTGAAGGGATCGGGCCAGTATTGCGGCGGCCAGGCATAGATTCCGGCGGTGTTCTTGAACGATGTCAGGATCAGCCAGACGATCGGAAAGAACGAGATCAAGACCGAAAGCGCGACGATTGCATAAAGGCCATAGCGCGGTCGTTTTTGCATCGGCTCAATCCTTGTTTCGAAGGGCAAAGACGTAGATCAGGCTCATCGCGAAGATCACGAGGAACTGCACCACCACGACTGCCGCGCCAAAGTTGAAATCCAGGAAATCGAAGATCGCCTTGTAGGCGTAGAGCGACAGGCTTTCGGTCGCGTTCACCGGCCCGCCATCGGTCAGGTTGAAGGGCAGCTCGAAGGTGCGCAGCGCGTCCATCGACCGGATGATGAGGGCCACGAGGATAGGCCCTTTCAACAGTGGCAGGGTGATCTGGGTGAATTCCTGCCATTTGGTCATGCCGTCCATACGGCCCGCCTCGAACAGGTCGCGGGGGATGGATTGCAGGCCCGCAAGAATAATGAGCGCCATGAAAGAGCTGGTCTTCCATACGGCCACGACCACCATCGATGCCATCGCCAGCGAGGTATCGCCCAGGAAGTTGATCGGCCGGTCCGCAAGCCCGCTTTGCAGCGCCACCGCGTTGAACAGCCCGTAATCGGAATTGTACATCCAGCGCCAGATCAGCGCATTCAGCGCCGTCGGCAGTGCCCAGGGAAACAGGACCGCCAGCCGCGCCAGCCCCTTGCCCCTGAAACTTTCGTTCATCAGCAAGGCCAGGCCGATTCCCAATGCCAGTTCCAGGGGAATGGACAGTGCGGTAAAGGTGAAGGTGACCGCAAGCGCGTTCCAGAACCGCCCGTCACCCATCAACGTGGCATAGTGCCTGAGGCCGACGAACCGGTAGGGTTCCGATCCGTCGATGCTGGATTGCCCGAAGCTCAGCACGACCGACTGGATGATCGGATAGATCAGGATCAGCGCGATGACGATCACGGTTGGCGTGACAAAGCCGATCCCGGTCAGCGCCGTGCGCTGTTCCAGATTCATGGTGCGGTTCATGTCCGGCCCATTTCTTTTGAAAGGCCCCGCGCGGCAAGGCAGACGCGCAGGGTCGGTGACCTACTTGCCCAGGATGGAATTGATCTCGGCGGCGGCGTCATTCAAAGCCTGCTCCACCGTTTTCTCGCGGTGCAGCGCGTTGGTGATTTCGGTCTGCATCACCTCGGATACGCGCGGGTAGAGATTGCCCGTCGATGCGGATGGACGCACGACGCCGACCGCGTAATCATCGCCCAGCTTCTTGAGCAAAGTCGCATCCGCCATTTCCGGCGCGTCGTAAACGTCGGTTCGGCCCGGCGCCCGGTTTTCGTCAAGTGCTGCGGCCAATTGCGCGTCGTAGGAAGTGAAGTATTCCACCAGCTTCGCCGCGGCTTCCTTGTTTTCGGAATTTGCGTTGACTGCCAGAAGCCAACCGCCCATCGCCGTGGATTTAGCGTCGGGATGCCCCTCGAAGTAGGGGTTGCGGGTGAAATCGAACTTGCCGGCCACGGGGCTGTCAGCGGCGCTCAGCGGTGCATAGACGAAATCCTGCACCATCAGGAACACCGCGCGACCTTGCTGGAACAGCGTCCGGGCATCGTCGGGCTTCATCGTCAGGATCGAATCCGGAACGATCCTGTCCTTGTAGATCATGTCGACCATGGTCTGGGTCGCGGCGATGGATTCGGGCGAGTTGACGGCGACCTCGCCATCAGCATCAAAGAAGGTCGCGCCGTTGCCGCCCGTGAACGAAAGCCAGTTCATGAACAGCCCCTCGATCTTGGCCCACATGGACACAAAGCCGTAAAGCTGCGGATTGCCTTCGCCTTCCATGACGGTCTTGGACGCCGCGATGACCTCTTCCCAGGTCTTCGGCACCGCAATTCCGTATTTCTCCAGCAGGTCGGATCGGTAGAAAAGATGGGTGCCATCGACATAAAGCGGGGCGGCAAACACCGTGCCGTCGATCGTGGCGGCGGACAGGAAAGACGGGTTGTATGCCGCAATCGCGTCCTTTCCCAGATAGTTGTTCAGCGGTTCAAGCCAGCCGCGCTGCGCGAATTCACCCGCCCAGATGACGTCGATCGCGAACACGTCCGGTGTCGGGCTTTTCGCGGTCAGGCCCGTCACATAAAGCTTGCGGCTGTCGCCCGGGACGTCCGACACTTTCAGCCATTCGACGGAGGTGCCGGGATTGGCGGCCTCGAATGCCTCGATATTGCGTTCCATCATGCCGCCATAGCCGCGCGACCCGATCGACATGACCAGCTCCTGCGCCCCGGCCGCAAGCGGCGCGATCAAGGTCAGCGCAGTCGCCACGGCGACTGCACCCTTCATTGCGAATTTCATGATTTCCTCCCTGATTATCGTTTGGCTAGACCTGTTGCATCTGCTTCGGTCTCGACGTGTCGGTGCCGTTCTCGACAGCAGATTTCGCGCCCATCAGAACCCGCTGGACCTTTGCCACATGCGCGTCAACGTCACGGACGGGAGTCGCCGCCTCTGCGGCGGTCAACAATCCGGCGAATTCCCCCTGCTCACCATGGATGGCCACGCAAAAACGCCGGACGCCCTTGGCATTGCCCATCAGATCGAACTGCATGTCCGCCGTATCGACTGTGAAGATTTTCTCTTGCGCTTCGTCCCACGGCACCTTTCTGCCGGAAACACCGACCTCGTAAAAACCGGTGACGTCCCAGTTCGCCTCAACCTCGGCCCGTTGCCTATGCGCAAGAGCCATCCGCGTTATGCAGTCCAGTTCATAGGTGGCGCGCACGAATCCGACCCCGGCGCGCAGCCGGATGGACTGCATGGGATGGGCCTCGGCGACGTGCCAGAACAGCGTTTCCTTGCGCAGGGCGATGAATTCGGATGCGGCGACCAGATCGGCGCTGACGCTCTGACATGCCGCGGACAGATGGCCGATCTCGATGCCGCCGAAGCTCATGCCCTGCTCGAACTGGAATTTCGGAAACAGGCGGCGATCGCTGGATTTCAGCACATAGCCCAGCGTCTCTAGCTCCTGGGCAATGCGATAGACGGTCGAACTGGCCAGACCGGTTTGTTCGATCAATTGCGCAACCGTCACGCCTGACCGTTTTGCGGCCGACAGATGTTCCAGCAAGATCAACGTTCGGTTGAGGTTTTCGCTCATCAGTATTCCCTGTTTTGGGAATTTTTATTCCCTTTTTTGAGATAAGTCAATCGACCTCGCCGGAACACAAGCAATGGACCCCCGAGGAATGCTTGCATGGGCTAACGCATCATTGTAGACAATCTACATTAGGAAGCGGCGGAAAGATTTCTGATGACCGGGTTGATCAAGCGCGAAACGATGGGCGCCCAGCTTGCCAGTCTGTTGCGCGGTGCGATCCTTTCGGGAGAATTCGAGCCCGGCGAGCCGGTGACCGAGACTGCCCTGGCCCTGCGTTTCGGGGTAAGCCGCGGACCCATGCGAGAGGCGATGCGGCATCTTGTCGATGAGGGTCTTCTCGTGACCGTTCCCTACACCGGCACGCGCGTCCTGCAACTGACCTCGACGGATATCGAGGATATCTATTCCATGCGGATCTGCCTCGAGGTCTTCGCCTTCGAACAAATCTGGGAACGCAGGGACGAAGCTTTCCGGCAATCCCTCATGGTGCGGCACGCGGCGCTGCTCAAGGCGATCGACGCGCGCGATGACATCCGCTCCATCGACGCTGAACTGGACCTTCACGGCCTTGCCTACGAGGTTTGCGGCAACGGCATCCTGTTGTCGAGCTGGAGCGGTATCCGCGCTCGTCTGCAGCTCTACTGGGCGGCGCATCACCGTGCCCACGGCATCACCGGCCCGAAACGGGAAAGCCACGACGACTATGTCCGCTTCGCTCTGGGAGACAGCCGCGAGCGGATGAAGGAAGAGATCCGCGACCACATGCGCCGCGGGCTGGACAAGACCATGGCCTTCGTCTTCTCGATTGAAGCGGTGAAGGCCAAATCCAACAGGAGAGAGAAATGAAAAGACGTCTGCTTATTCTCGCCGCCACGGTTGCATTGACCCTCGCCCCGATGGCCCGGGCACAGGACAGCGGTACCATGGCACAGGTCAAGGAATCGGGCGAGCTGCGTATCGGCGTCGCCTCCGCCGAGCCCTGGTTCTACAAGGATCCGATGTCAGAGCAATGGACAGGTGTTGGTGTCGCCATGGGCAGGCGGATGGCCGACAAGCTTGGCGTGACGATGATCCCGGTCGAGACCTCCTGGGCCAATGCCGTCGCGGGATTGCAGGCAAACCAGTTCGACATCATGTTCGTGCTCGACCCCACGGAAGAGCGCAAGAAGGCCCTCGCATTCCCGGAAAACCCGCTGTTCTATTATGCCATGGGCGTGTTGGTCCGCGAGGACTCGGCGGCGAAGACCTGGGTTGAACTCGACACGCCCGAAACGCGCATCGGCGTCACACTCGGCACCTCGCTGGACCGCAACGTGACCGAAATGATGACAAAGGCCCCGATCAACCGCTTCTCGTCCAACGACGAGGCCATCGCGGCATTTGCCGCAGGCCGTGTTGACGCCGTCGTCCAGTTTCACCCGGCCCTAGTCGTGCAGTATTCCCGGTTGAAGATGGGCAAGGTGCTGCTGCCAGAGCCGGTGAACCCGGTCGCCACCTCGGCCGGGATGCGCCAGGAAGACAGCAGCGATTTCCTCGACTGGGTGAACGCCACCGTCGCCGATCTCTACGCCGCCAGTGTGCCGGACGAGCTTTTCCGTGCCTATCTTGCCAGCAAGGACATCGATCCCGAAGGGATTCCCGGCCTGGTCAAGGAAGACTGGTAAGGTTCTGCCCGGACCTGTAGCCCGGCGTCAGGTCCGCGCCCCATCCGATCTAGCGAAAGCCGTGACATGGATTATTCCTGGGATTTCGGCCCGGTTCTGGCGCGTTTCGACATGCTCGCACTGGGACTGTTGAACACGATCAAGATCGCCGCGGTCTCGATCGCACTGGGCGTTCTGGTCGGCCTCGTCCTGGCGATGATGCGTCTCTCGCCGCGCAAGTGGCTGGGCATTCCGGCGCTTGCCTTCATCGAATTCTATCGCAACACGCCACCGATCGTTCATTTCTTCTGGTTCTTCTATGCGCTGCCGGTGCTGCTTTCGATCAGCCTCAATCCCTATGTCGCCGCCGTGCTGGCGCTGTCGACCCAGTCCGGAGCATTTTACGCCGAGGTTTTCCGGGGCGGGATCGCCTCCGTCGAGCGCGGACAATGGGAAGGCGGGCGCGCGCTCGGCATGACCCATGCGGCGCTGATGCGCCGCGTGATCGTGCCGCAGGCCATCGCCCGCATGGTTCCGCCCTTCATCGAGCGCAGCTTCGAGTTGTTGAAGACCACCGCGCTGGCCTCGACACTTGCCTATGCCGACCTGCTCTACCAGGCGATGATGGTGAACTCCGAGACCTTCCGTCCGCTCGAGGTCTATACGATCATCGCGCTGATGTACCTCGTGCTGCTGTTGACCGCCAGCCAGTTGGCGCGGCTCGCCGAAGCCCGGCTGACGGCCTATCAGTGAGAACCCGGCGATGACCTACGTTCCCGATTTCAGCATCGTCACCGACAACTGGATCGTCCTGTTGCGCGGGCTCTGGGTCACCATCCAGATCTGGATCCCGTCCATC